>JAYUSC010000503.1:0-3258 GCA_043755885.1 Pseudanabaena sp.
GATCGCGACTTTAGTAAGCGATCGCTGATGGGATTGATTTTGACTGGCGCGAATTTGTCTGGCGCAAATTTTATTGAATCAGATCTCGAAGAGATCACGCTGGATATTGCTAATTTAGAAGATGTAGAACTAAATCTGGCTAATTTAGTCCGCGCCAACTTGAGCGGTTCAATTTTGATTCAAGCCAATCTCAATGGCACAATTCTCGCACAAGCTTCATTGATCGGCGCGAACCTGTCCGAAGCTTTCTTAATCGAAGCCGATCTTAGTGATGCAGTTTTAGTGGAAACGAATTTTAGTAATGCGTTTTTGACGAGCGCCAACTTAACGCGATCGCGATTATGTCGCGCAAATTTATCGAACGCTTTTTTGACAGGTGCTTGTCTGAACGGGGCGGATCTGCGTGGGGCAAACCTGACTGAAGCAGATTTAACAAGAGCAAATCTGACGGGTGCGAATCTCGCTGGCGCAGATCTTAGTCGCGCAAATTTAACTAATGCCAAGCTAAATTGGGCAAATCTTGCTAATGCTAAGTTAATTGGTGCAGATTTGACAGGAACCTACCTATCAACGCTGAAAAGTATTGAAGGTACGGATTTTACGGATGCTCGTAATGCCCCAAACTCAGTTGGGCTTGTTAATATGGAAGAGTCAAACCCAGAAGAATAAAATTTTTACGGTCAATCACGTAAATCAATAAAGTTTATGCCCTTGTTTCGTTCACTCACAAATCTCGCTCTAGTAATGACTCTCGCTACGGCGATCGCAATGCCGATTAGCGAAAATGTCTATGCCCAAGCCCAAAAAGATGCTACAGAATGGATCAAGCAGGGGCGAAAACTTTGGCAAAACAATGACATTTCAGGTGCGATCGCAGCTTACCAACAGGCTGTGAATCTAGAGCCGAAAAACTCGCTGATTTTAACTAGTCTTGGCTTTTTGCTAACTAAACAGAGTAATTATTCTGGTGCGATCGCAACCTTAGAGAAAGCCACTAAACTAGATGCCCAAAACGCCAAAGCCTTTAATGCCTTGGGTTTTGTCTATGTCCGCATCAAAGACTATCCGAATGCTTTAGCTGCTTACCGCCGTGTAATTGCCTTGGATCGCCAAAATATCGATGCTTATAACAGCGTCGGCTTTTTGTTGACTGAACAAAAAAACTATACTGAAGCCGCCAAGATTTATCGTCAAGCGATCGCAGTTGCGCCAAGAGATGCTAAAGGCTATCTGAATTTGGGCTATATATTAAAGCTGTCAGGCGATCGCAAGGGTGCGGTTGCTATCTATAACCAAGCTGACAAGATTGCCCCGTTTGATGCTGATGTCTTGGTGGCGATCGCTGGTTTGTTTGCTGAGCAGAACCAAAATGAGGAGGCGATCGCAAAGTACAAACGCGCCTTAGAAATTAATCCGCGCCATCCCCAAGCCAATCTTGCAATTTCTAGGGTCTACCAAAGTGAAGGGAAGTATGCTGAAGCGATCGACTCTCTGCGCCGAGCCGCAGGAGCGCGAAATATTCCCACCAATAGTTTGATCGAGATCCAACGTGCGATCGCAGATTTATATATTCAGCAAGGTTCTCTATCAGGTGCGATCGTTGCCTATCGTCAAATTCTTGAGGCGGAGCCAGAGGATGCGGCGACTTATCTGGCTTTAGGGAAGTTATTAGCAACTCAACAACGTGAGATCGAGGCTCGCAAAATGCTAGAAAATGCTGAGCGTTTCTTTAATCGACAAGGCAATATTGATGGTTTAGCTCAAGCCCGTAAGGCTCTAGCAGAACTCAAATAGTTTCTCGTACGTTCTGCATAAGATCTGTTACTTTAAACTCCAACATTCACGGGCAATTTGCCAATCTTCTTGGGTATGAATTACTAAAACTCGCACTGCCGAATCAGATGCAGCAATATCGACATCAAGCAATCTTTGATTATTTTTATCTAAATCTAGTTTTAATCCTAAAAACTCGAATCCTGCACAAGCAGCAGATCTAACTGCGGGATTATTTTCCCCAACCCCTGCGGTAAATACTAAAACATCTAATCCGCCGAGACTCGCCAGCATTGCGCCAATATGCGATCGCAAGCTATGTAGGTAAACATCAAAGGCTAGTTGCGCTTGTTGGTTCCCTTCTGCGATCGCTTTAAGAACTGGACGCAGATCCGCCGAAATCCCTGAAACTCCTAACAAACCTGATTCTCGATTAAGTATGCGATCAAGTTTCTCTACATCCATATCAGGCTGACTCAACAAATGAATGAGAATTCCTGCATCAATGGAACCAGAGCGACTTCCCATCACTAAGCCTTCGAGAGGAGTAAATCCCATGGTCGTATCAATACTTTGACCATTACGAATTGCGGCGAGCGAACATCCATTCCCTAAATGACAAGTAATCAGGCGTAAATCTTCGGCTTTGCGATCGAGGATTTTTGCCGTGCGATCGCAACAATATTGATGACTAATTCCATGAAATCCATAGCGACGAATCCCTTGCTCAGTATATTTTGTAGGAATTGCGTAAGTATAAGCCGCAGGTGATAAATGTGCATGAAAAGCAGTGTCAAATACGGCAACCTGTGGAATATTTTCAAATAGTTTTTCGGCAGCATTAATTCCTTCTAAATTCGCAGGATTATGCACAGGTGCGAATATAGCTAATTTTGCGATCGCATCTTTCACTTGCTCATTGATAAGTGTACTTTGACGATATTCTGCACCACCATGCACGACACGATGACCGATAATATCTACTTCTGACGGGCTTTGAAGAACTGAAGTTTCTCCACTCCACAGAGTTTCGAGCATATGGATAATAATCTCAGATCGAGAAGTTGCCACAATTTCTTCTTCGAGAACTTTGCCATGCTGTGGTTTAACCTTGATTTCTGCAAAGCCTTGATGGTGTGTCCAGTCGATGCTTGCTTCCCAAATTGGTTTAGGTGGCGTATCAGGAAGCACATTTTCTAAATCGTATAAACAACTTTTTTGACTACTTGAGCCTGCATTAAGAATTAAAATCTTCATTGGGATCTTGATGTTACGGCGGAGTTGGATGAGGAACGAAAGATCATTACTTTGTCTTGCAGAGCGATCGCGCTGTCAAATATTTTAACGCCATTGTAGGGAACTCCAAGGAAAAAATGATCCATATAAAACCCAAAAATGTGGCGGCGGGCTACGCCCGCAGCCACATTTTTGGGTTTTATATGGATCATTTTTTCCTTGGAGTTCCCTAAAGTTATGTTCTAGATT
>JAYUSC010000504.1:0-3253 GCA_043755885.1 Pseudanabaena sp.
TGGGAGACGGCGCGAAGCGCCGTCTCCCATATCTAAAAACTAGAGGTAGCGCGAAGCGATACCTTTAGTTTTTAGGGCAAATCGCGATGGGTAAAAGCTTTGGCTTTAGCCCCTGCGTAGTCAGCCACAATATGACCATTACCCATAAGACGATATTTATAGGTAACAAGTCCTTCCAAGCCAACGGGACCACGCGGTGGCATCTTGTTGGTGCTGATGCCCACCTCGGCCCCAAAGCCATAGCGAAACCCGTCCGCAAATCTGGTTGAACAATTGTGATAGACACCAGCCGCATCGATATCACTCATGAATATATCGGCGATCGCATGATCTTCCGTGACGATCGCTTCAGTATGTTTCGAGCCATAAGTAGTGATATGGGTTATGGCTACTTCTAAAGAATCAACAATTTTGATCGCCAAAATCAAATCGCAATATTCCATTGACCAGTCTGATTCAGCCGCAGGATTAACCACAATCATTTTTTGAGTGCGATCGCAGCCTCTGATCTCTACCCCACGTTCCTGAAAAGCCGCGAAAGCTAAAGGCAAGAATTTGGGCGCGATCGCAATATGTACCAACATGGTCTCGATCGCATTACAAGCCGCAGGATATTGGGTTTTACTATCAACTGCGATCGCAATCGCTTTTTCCAAATCAGCCGACGCATCCACATACAAATGGCAGACTCCATCGGCATGACCGAGAACAGGAATATGCGTATTGTCTTGGATATAACGCACAAACTGATTGGAACCTCTAGGAATAATCAGATCGATCAGTTTATCCATCTTTAAGATTGCCAAGGTTTCGGCACGGGTGGTCAATAGCTGCACCACATGTGGCGATACACCGCCTTGTTCTGTAAATAGCTCTTCTAAAGCCTTATAGATCACCACTGCGATCGCTTCGCAAGAATGCACCGCCTCACTACCACCTTTGAGAATTACGCCATTGCCTGACTTAATACCAAGAGCCGCAATTTGGGTAACCGCGTCAGGACGTGCTTCAAAAATCACGCCGATTACACCCAAAGGACAAGACAAACGCTCTAATACTAAACCTGTATCTAGTTCACGATGAATTTGGCGATCGCCGATCGGATCGTCAAGACGAATCACATCGCGCACACCTGCGACCATGCTTTTGAGTTTATTGGCATCCAGCTTGAGGCGGGCAATCAAAGCGCTGGACAATTGGTTCGCATGAGCCGCCGCAACATCCTTTTGATTAGCAGTCAAGATCATTTCCGCTTGCTGCTCTAAGGCGATTGCGATCGCTTCTAATGCATTATTCTTCGCCTCGCTAGGCAATTTCGCCAATGCGATCGCAGCGGTGCGAGTACGTTGGATCGACGCAGTAAGATTTTCTGCCAAATCTATAGATACATTCCCAGACACATTAATCTCTATTACTTTTCGTAGATTGCAGTTTCAGAGCAGAGATTTAGTTAACCGAGACTAGCCAATCTCAACTATTCTTCTATCTTAATACGAAAAGCTCAAACTTAAGGTGGGCAAGTCCCACCCTACGATAAATTTCCAAACCCGTAAGGTTTCGCCCCTGCGGGGCGCAACCTTACGGGTTTGACTATCTACTTAACAACTCATTTACTGTATCAACCAATTCCTCTGGTTGGAAAGGCTTGCCAATATATGCGTTCGCCCCTTGGCGATACCCCCAATGGCGATCGGCTTTGGTGGATTTAGTCGAACACATAATGATATTGATATGCCAAGTGTCAGGATTGTCCCTCAGTTTGCGACAAAGTTCATAGCCATTCATCTCAGGCATGACGATATCTAAAATCACAAGATCAGGGTGTAGTACTTCAGCTTGGGCGATCGCTTCCAAACCATTTTTCGCAGTCACAACTTCAAATTGATTACTTTGGAGCAAATTAGCAATCATTTCCCTTTGAGTCTTACTATCTTCAACAACAAGAATTTTGGACATGGAAGAAATCCTCTAAGTTCTACATTCTCAATCCTAGAGCGAAGACAGAAATCGCACATGAAGATTAAGTCCTGAATCTCCTAGTACTTTAGTCCCATCTAAAATTGGGACTATCGCTACTTGCTCGCTTCATAATAAACAGCTAATCTGAGAATTGGGCTGTTTATTATGAAGCGAGCGCTCAAAGCGTAGGTAATCCCCATGAAAATTCGCATTCTCCTTGTTGACGATCATTCATTTATTCGTCGCGCCCTGAAGATTTCTCTTGGCGATGAATCTTCATTAGAAATTGTTGGAGAAGCCGAAAATGGACAATTTGCGATCGCACAAGTAGAGATCCTCCAACCAGATGTTGTTCTCATGGATATCCAAATGCCACTTATGGATGGAGTAGAAGCCACCAAACAAATTTGCGATCGCTTCCCAGAAACAAAAGTCCTAATTCTCACTGTTGATGATACAGAAGAATATGTTTCACAAGCTCTGAAATATGGAGCATCAGGATACATCTTAAAAAACACATCTCCCGAAGAATTATCATTTGCAATTCAAGCTGTCTATCGGGGTTATATGCACTTAGACTTAAACTTAGGCAGGAAGGTGATTGCGCGAATTCCAGAAATTTCCGAGGTGTCTACAACTGATTGGGATAAACTCACTCCTAGAGAGCAGCAAATAGTGAAACTAATCGCCACTGGCGCAAATAACGAGGAAATTGCCAATCAGCTCTATATATCCCCAAGAACCGTAAAGAATCACATCACCAGTATTTTGAGTCAACTAAATTTACGAAATAGAACTCAGATTGCGATCTTAGTTACTTCGATTCTTAATTATTCGTAACTGATAACTGAGGATGTAATTAAAAGTGAAAGTTTCGCTCAAGAAGGAATGGAAGAAAGATTGAGCCAATAAGCATCCCAATCCTGATTAGCATCTCAGTCTAGTGAGGTACACATGGTTTTATCTAAGCTAGCTGAACAAGGGGCTTAAGCCCCTTGCCTGTAAATCATCAGCATGAAAATCGCTATATAGAGAACAAGCAGTAAAACATCGCGAATCGCATACATTTGTCAATCTCTAGCAATAAAAAAAGCCCCTCTTGCGAGGAGCCTTTTTTATTATTTCTAATCAGAAATTAGATTCTTCGATTAAAAGATTAACCGTTGATAGCAGGAGCAGCCATAGCTACAGGAGCTACATCAACAGCAGCCAAATCGAGAGGGAAGTTGTGAGCATTGCGCTCGTGCATTACTTCCATACCCAAGTTAGCGCGGTTGATTACGTCTGCCCAAGA
>JAYUSC010000505.1:0-3250 GCA_043755885.1 Pseudanabaena sp.
CTCCTGATGTCGTTCGGGCTTTGCGCTTTTCCATGGGACTTTTCCTCTCAATTCGTCCACTTCTCCTATTTTATCAAACACAAACTAATTTAGAACGAGAAATGTTCTACTAGATTTTTTGCTAGAAAGAGAGGCTTTCAAAAAAGATGCAGAAGAACTGTTTGCAACGATCGACTCTGAACAAATTATTGGCTATGCGTCAATTAAGTTATGAGTCAGATGCATTTGCTGATCTTGATCCATCAATGCCTGATCTCGAAGAAGACGCTTAAAGTTTTGCCATATTTGCTTTCATGATAAATCTCTCAAGCGTGACAATTTCCACGCGATCGCCATAGGGAATATATTGCTGTAAATCGCCTGAAATATAGAACTCGCGAAGAGTCCAGCCTTCACCGCCAAGAACTAAGTAAGCTTTTTGATAATTAGGATTCTGATCCATCGCATCCATTAGGCAAATCACCTCAAAGGGAACCTTTTGTTCCGCAGTGCCGCCCACCTGTTGCCATTTTAGCGAAATCAAAACATTGCGATCGCCACGATTTGCGACTACATCAATTTTGTGTTTACCTCCCCCAGGGCGACTGCCAATATATTGCTGGGATTGCGAGAGATATCCACCATAAATTAAGGAATGCAATACCATCTGCTCCAGAACTGCGCCAGTTTCGGTATTGCGAAGACTCATGATAATTCTAGCTCCCCATTAAACCCTTTATAAGCAAGCATTTCTTTTGCAGGGAGGCGATCGCCATTGCAGCTAATCCGTCTTGGAGCATCAAGGATTAGATATTTAAATCCTAAATCTTTGTAGAGGGCAAGAATGCGATCGGTTGCTTGATTAGAGGCGATCGCAGGGCAGTTTTGAGTTGCTAGCCATTTGGCTAAACGCTCTTGCTCTGACCATTCAAAGCCATTTTTAGAATATTGCCGAAACTCGACATCATAGGGCGGATCGGCGTAAATGAGATCGTTAGCAGCAATCTTGATTTTACCAAAATCTAGATTAGTAAACTTCCATTGCGAAAGTGTTGGTTTATAGGAAGTGAAATCAGGGTTGTAATTTATGGTTTTATATTTCCCAAAGGGAACGTTAAAACCACCTTTTTGATTGAACCGACAAAGCCCGTTGTAGCCCGTGCGATTGAGATAATAAAAGAGTTGCGCGGCTTTGGGAGATTCAGCTTGTCCTGATTGAATTAGATGATTAAACTCTACACGCTGAGCATAGTAAAATTCGCGATCATTTTGAACTTCAATTTCTAACTTTAAACCTTTTTGCAAACACTTATAAAAATTGACAACATGGGGATTAATGTCATTTAACAAAGCTTTGTGAGGTTGCAAGCCCAAGGCGATCGCAAGCCCGCCACAAAATGGCTCTACCAGACGGCGATCGCTATATTTTTGCCAAGTGTGCTGTAAATGTTGCACCAGCCAACGCTTACCACCAGCCCATTTCAGAGGTGGCGTAAGACGTTCTGGCTTTGATGGCGATCCTGATCCAGTAATATTTACCACTTGTTTTGCCAAGGGAGTCATGTGCAGAGATGAACGTTGAGACGGTGGCATGGCGACAAGGGAAATTAATGCTTACTCAATCTAGTACCACTAGGCGGCAACTAGCAAGCCTGCACTAGATTGTTTGGGCAGCACATCGACGACATCGATCTTGGCACAGTAGGCAATGTCTTCTGCCCCATTGAGGTTTAGCAGGCGTTTGCCGTGACTGGCTTGATAAAATAATTCTTCGACTTCACCTTTCCAAGCTTTGTATAAAGTTGCGGCTGCGATCGCTTCATCGTTACCAAAGTCAGCTTCATTTTCGAGATTGGCTGCGATCGCACCAGCACAGGTTGTATCTTCGAGGGAGTAGCTACCTTCCCAGCCAGAGCCGACAATCCACAAGGTTTCAGGCTTAGTTTCGCGCAGATATCTCAACACCGAGCCGAGGTTAATCATCGCGCAAGCTAGAACACTCTTAGCATTTTGGATTTTTTGGAGCGCTCGCGTGCCATTGGTCGTACTCATAAAAATGCGCTTACCCTTCACCACATCGGGCGTAAAGTCAAAGGGCGAATTCCCCAAATCACAACCCTCAACAGTCTTGCCACCACGCTCACCAACTCGAATCCGCAACTCTGGCGGATGCGCTTCACTGACGCGTATTAATTCATCGAGATCGGAAAATACTTGTACTCCCTCGGCTCCAGCCGCCAATGCAGTTGCGATCGTGGTGGTTGCTCTCAAAATATCAACTGCGATCGCGCAATCTGGATTTCCTTCTGCGGGGACTAACTCAGGCGTGTGATAAACAAAGATTTTCATGTATAGATCTAATGGTTTAGCTATCTACTATAAATTAAACTCTATGTTTGCCTGTTTGGCAAATTTTAGGTCGTAGAGTGGGCATTGCCCACTTTACTAATTTCTAATATTGAGAAAGTCATCATAGATTATTGTCTTTGTGTTTCATTGATTTGCCACTGTTTTAAGGATTCATTCCAAACTAAACTCATCCGCAAAGTTTCAGGGAAAATCGCTTTATCTTTGCGGTAGGTGATATCAATATCAATGATTGCCAAGTTCTCTTTAGACTCAACAAGACGCGCCCCATTGATTGAAACTTGACTAACAGTTCCCCACCAATTAGTAAAAGTCTTGTAGCCACCAGCTCGATCTTGTTGGAATTTGGGTGTGAGATTTTGCCATGCATTTTGAAATTGGCGATCATTGATCAAGCTGTAATAGTCTCTGATTGCTTGTTCAGGAGAAGGTCTGGTTGGAGAAGGAGTTGCTGTTGGCGTTTTTGATGGTGTTGCAGTTGGAGTGGGTGTAGGAGAAGCAGTCGGTTGTTGTAAATCGCTTCCAGCTATTCTTTGTACTGGAGCATCTTTGTTAATACTAGCAAAAGCGCAATAGGCATCATTTGCAAATTTGAGATGTTCTTTAAGTTTAAACTTGCAGCCATTCAAATCGGAGAATTGTCCCGCATATACCTGTTGCAACGGACTATCTCCTAAATTGGGATAATCAGATATCAAGAACATTCCTGCATCAGGATATCCATTTGCTCGTAGTTGTTCGACCCTTAGTTTAGCTTTGTCTAGTTCCAATGCTGAATCTGCTAGAAAGAAAAATTGGGTTTTAGTAACGGGTTTATTAAAGGGAGAGATCTTGTTCCAAAGTGCGACGATGCCGCCATTTTGAGAGATGACAACGCCCATTGCGATCGCAGATCCAATTGCCC
>JAYUSC010000506.1:0-3246 GCA_043755885.1 Pseudanabaena sp.
AAAACACATAGCCAAAATCTGTACCGCCCGCTGCGCGGGCGGTACAGATTTTGGGGCTTTATATTTATTGTGCCTAGCTACTTATAACCCAATCGATAAATTATAAATTTTGATTATTTTAGCTTGTGGTTAACCATACCCAAGAACAGAATGGCAACATTAGATAAGAGTGTTACGATCGCAGTTATGCAAATACAGAGCAAACACAGGGACTGAGATGAAATACTACACATTTGGCAATAATTTTCCCAATGGCGGCGGTGGAGACGACCGCTGGTCAGGTGTGCGTTTTTGGCTAACGACTATGCTGGTTTTTTGGGCTTTCAGTGCGATCGGGCTAGGCTGGCTAGTTAACTCATTTTTCATTTTGATTGGTTTAGTTACAGTTGTCCCTATAGTCGCTTTTTTGGGTCTGCAGTGGTGGGTTAAGCGCAGCATCGTGACAGCAGATTGTCCTATATGCGATACAACTTTTCAAGCCTCAAAGTCAAGTCAATTTCAATGCCCTAACTGTGGTGAACCTTTGCAAGAGCAGCAACAAAAATTTGTACGGCTTACCCCCCCAGGCACTATCGATGTTGATGTCCAAGTTGTGGAATGAAGCCAGCACTTTGCGTTAAAAAAATTTTTAGAAAGTAAAAGGATGCGCGAAACGCATCCTTTTACTTTCTAGGTATAAAATACTGTTAGCTCTATATTTAGCATTTAGCATAGGATGTCACCATGCCCTTGATTGCAACCGATAAAATTGTCAAAGACCTAGAAAAAGCAGGTGGTTTAGCAATGCGTGTCCCCCCTGAAGGTGGATATGAAGGTCGCTACCAACTCAGGCTTAAGAATGCAGGTTACGATGTTTTGTTCATTTCCGCGCGTGGTTTAGGTGATATAAGTAGCTTTTTAACTGGTGTTCATGGTGTGCGTCCCGCGCATCTTGGCAAAACTGAGATTCGCACATATTTCATCCCACCTGCGATTCAGCTTCGACTCAATGCTTTACCCGCTAAATCCAAGGGTTTAGTCGTGTGGCTGATTGAGGGTAAATACCTATCCAAGGAAGAACTTGAGACTTTAAGCCAGATCCCTGATCGCGATCCCAGAGTAAAAATCGTGATCGAAACTGGCAGCGATCGCCAAGTTACTTGGCAACCACTCAAACAAGCTGTTGCAGCCTAGATCGAAAATCTTAATCAGAGGAATTCTTTCCACGTAACACCATAAAAAGAGAAAGAGCGCTTCGCGCTCTTTCTCTTTTTATGGGTGATTAATAGCTATCGGTTTTGCTAACTGTTGTGTTAATTAGTTGCTGATTGGCCCGATTGAGGCGATCTGCGATCGCAGATCGTACATCCTCACTAACATCAGCATCAGCGAGAACTTCCTGCGCCATTTCACGATATTCAGCACTGGTAGTGAGGTCAACTTGATCCAGTTGATTGAGGTTCTCATATACAGTCTCAGGGGAGACCGACACATTACTTTGCATAAATTATTCCTGTTCTATAGAGATTTGCGCTCGATCTAAAACCAAATAATTTTTAAAAACTTTGCAAAGCAAAGTTTTTAAAAATTATTTGGTTTTAAGGTAGATCTGTGTCACCCATGAGATAGCGATCGCATTCACGTGCAGCGCCACGACCCTCGTTAATCGCCCAGACGATTAGACTCTGACCACGGCGACAGTCTCCTGCTGCAAAAACACTAGGAAGACTAGTCGTGAATTGACCATGATTAGCCTTGACATTACTGCGAGGATCACGTTCCACAGCTAACGAATCCAGCAATGGTTGCTCTGGACCAAGGAAGCCCATGGCAAGCAGGATGATCTGAGCAGGAATCACCTTTTCAGTACCAGCCACTTGCTTCGGAATGAACTGACCTTTGTCATTTCGTTCCCATTGCACTTGGACCGTGTGGACAGCTTTGACCTGACCGTTTTCGTCTCCCTCGATCTTAGTAGCAGTCGTGATATAAGCTCTGGGATCGTCACCAAACTTTGCACTCGCTTCCTCTTGTCCATAGTCCATCTTGTAGACTTTCGGCCACTCTGGCCAAGGATTATCCTTAGCACGAGTTTCGGGTGGCTTGGGCATGATTTCTAACTGAACGACGCTATTACAGCCATGACGGATCGATGTGCCAACGCAGTCGGTTCCTGTGTCACCACCACCGATGATCACGATATCCTTACCCTGTGCAGAAATGAAGTCAGCTCCTGACTTACCGTTAATAACTGCCTTAGTATTTGCGGTCAAGAATTCCATCGCAAAATGAATTCCCTTGAGTTCGCGTCCTTCGATGCTTAGATCACGGGGCTTGGTTGCACCAGTACAAATTACGACTGCATCAAATTCTTTGAGCAAATCAGCCGCAGCTAGATCTTTACCAATTTCGGTATTGCAAACAAATTTTACGCCTTCTTTCTCAAGGATATCCAAGCGGCGCAATACTACTTTCTGCTTGTCCAACTTCATGTTGGGAATACCATACATTAACAATCCCCCTGGGCGATCGGCGCGTTCATAGACCGTTACCCAATGCCCTGCCTTATTAAGCTGGGCAGCGGCGCTCAATCCTGCGGGACCAGAACCAATTACGGCAACTTTTTTGCCCGTGCGTTTGGCAGGAGGTTCAGGAACGATCCAGCCTTCTTCCCAGCCTTTATCAATAATTGAATATTCAATATTCTTGATCGTCACAGGTGGATTTGTGATCCCCAAGACACATGAGCCTTCGCATGGCGCGGGACAAACACGACCTGTAAATTCTGGGAAATTATTGGTTTTATGTAGACGGTCAAGGGCTTCGCGCCATAGTCCTCGATATACCAAGTCATTCCATTCAGGAATCAGGTTATTGACGGGGCAGCCGCTTGCCATGCCACTGATCAGGTTGCCTGTATGACAAAAGGGCGTACCACAGTCCATGCATCGAGCGCCCTGTGTACGGAGATTTTGATCGGGCATGTGGACATGAAATTCATCCCAATTTTTGATGCGATCGCTTGGTGGTATTTCCGTAGGCGCTTCGCGGAGGTACTCAATAAATCCTGTCGGTTTTCCCATTGCTTTTCGTTTCTATGTTTTGACAAAGCAGCTATTTGACAAATAGCCTATAAAGTATTTATGAACTGCTTAACTTCTTCTAAGCATACTATACGGTTTTCCTTAATATATTGGTAGGGTGGGCAATGCCCCAGCAATTCTCATTATAAAAATCGGTTTTTTGAAAGTACGCCGTAGGCGTACT
>JAYUSC010000507.1:0-7650 GCA_043755885.1 Pseudanabaena sp.
CGCAGGTCGCCCGCGTAGCGGGCAACCTGCGCTTCTGGGTTTGGGTTTTAATTATGCTGAGCTACTTACTGCACAAATCGTAATTATCAATATGTCGATCAGCTTATGCAGGATACTGTGCGCTGCTCTGGGATCTCGTAAATTCCCAAAGTGTGTTTCGATTAATCTTGTGGGACTGACTGTTGCTACCATTTTCGACTTCACATTCTAAATACTCTCAATTCTCCCGTTTTGTCTTGATCATTTCTCCTTTGTTAAGAAATATCTACTGTTTTGTTAGGAAACCTGTGCGGTCGCCCTAGCTTCGACATCAAAATTACTGGTTATCCAATTTGCCAAAGCTGGAGGCAACTGAGTATCAATCCAAATATTCATGCAGTCAGCCTAGGGAAATCAGTACGCCGCGCCGCAAAAACTAAACAAGCTTGAATATCAGCAAGCTCTAAATCAGGAAAATCTTCTAGGATTTCAGCAATATTCACATTTTCCGATAGCATTTCTAGAATATCAGTCACCCGAACCCGCATCCCGCGAATACAAGGACGACCGCCGCATTGTCCAGCAGTTTGGGTGATCCGAGTTAGCAGACTATTTTTAAAGTTCATAAATTTGTGATGGCGTTAACTTCAATTCAGGAAACAGCAAAGATTTAATCACCTCATCGCCTCGATAAACTATTTCTTCGTATAGTCCATCTTCGAGTAGTAAGACGGTCACCTTGCGATCGCAAAAATCAATAATCCAATATTCAGGAATCTCGATCGCATTGTATTCTGCTCGCTTTTTGCGATAGTCTCAATATTGCGTGTACTATCACTGACGATTTCCTTTACTGATTTTATAGCAACTCGCTTGGCAATGAAGCCAGCAGTAAAGTTAAATCATAATGATTTACGGCTGGGGATTACGCAGAGATGCGATCGCAAGATTTAGCGATCGCATTTCTTGCAAAATTTCTCGTAGTAGTCGATTAGTCTCATTTTGAGTTGGCTCTTGCACCTGAATCGTCACCTGTTTCATTCTCAGGACATCCCGCGCAAATCTTGATACTTCGGTGGGATGAAACAATAAAGGTTCGCGATCGTTTTGGCGCAGTTCAGGATTTAGCCGCGTGGGATCGTAAGGCAAGTTTAGTAGACCCTGAACTGGGTCAGTATTGGCATAGCGGTATACCGAAGCCCGCGATCGCCCTAAAGATCTTTGGATCGCTTCGACATCCATTAACTCGTAAGTATAATCAGATTTTAGTTCAGGGTGAGAAAACGCAGGACTCATGTCATCGACTGTATTCATAATATTTAACGTGAGTTCGGGATAATATTCTCTTGAAGGCAAAAGCCTCGCTGTGCGAGGCTTTTGCCTTTTGGCTTGTAAGTTATTTAAGCTTAACTCAAACTGACCTTAGTCAGCTCATCTATAATAACAACTGTATTTCGTGGAGATTTCGGTGAAGCGTAATTTTATGCTCTCTTTTTTGAGTCGAGGACTAGCCACCGCGATCGCAGTGGTGATGCTCGGTAATTTGCCCCTATCTTGGCAATCATCTTTGTGGCAATTGTCAGGTGATCAAGCATATGCGGCTCAACCTGATCTAGTTGCCAAAACTACGACAATCACGCCCCAATCGCCCGACTCGCTGACAGGAAATGTGGTCAAAACTGTTTTAGAAAACGGACTAACGGTTTTAACTAAGCAAGTAAATACGGCTCCTGTTGTCAGTGTACAGATTTGGTATCGCGTTGGTTCCCAAAATGAAAAGCAGGGAATTACGGGTATTTCTCACCAGCTCGAACATTTAATGTTTAAAGGCACAAAAGAGCGTCCGATCCAGTTTGGACGCTTGTTTAGTGCTTTGGGCAGTGACTCCAATGCTTTTACTAGCTATGACATGACCGCCTATGTTGGCACAGCAGGAAGCGACAAACTGGATGCGATGCTTAGACTAGAAGCCGATCGCATGGTCAACACGGTCGCGGGTGAAAATGAACTCAAAAGTGAGCGTACTGTTGTTTTATCGGAACTAGACGGTGGCAACAACAGCCCAGGCACGCGACTTTATCGGCAAGTCATGTTAGCTGCTTATCCCGACAGTTCTTACCGTTGGCCAGTGATTGGCTATCGTCCCGATGTTGAGAACTATACAGTTGAGGATATTCAAAACTATTACCGTACCTTTTATCGCCCTGATAATGCGACTTTGGTAATTGTGGGTAATTTCGAGACGGAAGCGACGCTCAAAAATGTGCGCGAAATCTATGGTGCGATCGCAGCGCCGCCGAAGCCCAAAGTTTTAATCACCCCCGAAGTCCAACAGACCAAGCCCAAACCACCAGAACTTAAATCGGCAAAAGAGCCAATTCGGATCAAAGAGCCTGGTAGTGTGCCATTTTTGCAAGCCGTCTATCCTGACTTGCCGAAGGTCGATGGCGCAGATGTGGCTGCGATCGATGTGATGGATAGCATTCTCACATCAGGGCGAAGTTCACGACTTTATCAAGCTCTAGTAGAGACAGGCTTAGCGAGTAGTGCTAGTGGTAGTGCATCGTCAATGATTGGCACTGGCTGGTATTTTATGAGCGCCACGCCAACAGCGGGGAAATCTCTCGAAGAACTCGATCGCTTGTTATTAGCTGAGATTGATAAGCTCCAAACGCAGCCAATTACCGCAGCAGAACTAGAACGCGCCAAAACTAGTATGAGAGCGAGTTATATTTTGGGCAATCGTGATGTTAACTCTCAAGCGACTCAAATTGGTTATAACCAAACCGTTGCTAAGGATTATCGCTTTAGCGATCGCTATTTGAGTGCTGTGAATAAAGTCACGAGCGCCGATGTCACTCGCGTTGCTAAGCAATATTTGCAACGCGATCGCCGTGTGGTCGGATATTTCGAGCCATCGGTAATTACGGCGGGTGCTGGCACAACTCCCAGTAATGCTCATTCCGCTCAAGCCTTTAAACCTAGCTCACCTGTCGATCCATCGGAAGTAGCGAAGTATTTACCAGAAAGTGCTTTAAATAACAATGTCGATATTCCCGCAGCCGTACAGCCCGATAAATTCACACTATCTAATGGGGTGAAAGTTCTGTTATTACGCGATCGCAGTACGCCGACGGTAACTCTCGTGGGTGAAATCAAGGCAGGAGCGGGATTTGACTCAATTGAAAAAGCTGGCTTGGCAGGAATCACAGCCCAAAATCTGACCAATGGCACGACCACCAAAGATGCGTTGACCCTTGCATCGCGTTTAGAAAATCGTGGCGCTAGTTTAGGATTTTCGGCAGGGCGTGAAAGCGTCGGTATTTCTGGCATTGCTTTATCCAAAGATTTGCCAATTGTGATCGATCAATTAGCAGACTTGCTGCAAAATGCGACTTTTCCAGCCAAGGAATTTAACCTCAATCTTCAGCGCAATCTCTTAGCCTTTAAGTCAGAATTGGATAACCCCAATGCCTTAGTGCGGCGGATCTTCCAATCAACGCTCTATCCTAAAGGACATCCATTTAATGCGATGCGAACGGAAGCAACGATCAAATCTTTAAAACGCGAAGATTTAGCCAAGTTCTATCAAACCTATTATCGCCCTGACAGCACGATTCTGACGCTGATGGGAGATTTCGATCCTGCGACGGTGAGAACTTTACTCGAAGAGAAATTGGGTAAATGGCAAGCCACAGGCAAAGCGCCAAAGTTCCAATTCCCCAAAGTCCCCAATCTTGCGGCTACTAACGAGAAGCAAACATCTCTAGCAGGTAAAACCCAAGCAGTAACGATCATCGGACATCCGAGTATTTCTCGTTCTGATCCACAGTATTATCCTGCGATATTGCTAAATCAAGTCCTAGGTGGTGATACATTATCCAGCCGCCTTGGCACCGAAATTCGCGATCGCCTTGGTTTGACCTATGGCATTTACAGCTATTTCCAAGCAGGTAGACCGCCACAGGGCGCATTTATCATCCAGATGCAGACCAGTGGTAAGGATACCGCCAAGGCGATCGCAGCGACGGTGGGTCTACTCAAAGATGTCCGCGATCAGGGCATTACCCAAGCTGAGTTTGATGTAGCCAAGAAGAGCTTGATCAATAATTTTTCGACTGAGTTTGCCGATCCTGATAACATTGCTAGTTCTTTACTTAGCGATGAGATCTATGGCTTACCAGTTGGCGATTTTTACAAGTTTCCGCAGCGCATCCAATCCGTAACTTTTGAGCAAGTCAATCGTGCTGCCAAGGAGTTATTACAACCCGATAATCTCTTGATTGTGTCGGTAGTCCCTAAAACTGAGAAATAAATGATTGGAGGCGATGCAAAGCGCCGCCTCCAATCATTTTAAAAAGCAGTTAAAATTGAGTCAATATCCATTAATTGCAATTTTTACCTATGGTAAACAGTCCTAGCTCACCCACAACATCTCTTGAACTGTTGCTTGATGAAATTGAAGCAACACCTAAAGAATATTGGACAGACTTACTGAACACCTTGCGTCAGTTTCGCCAGACAATTCCATTAACCACATTACCGATAGTCAACGCCAAACAAGCACAGAAAAATCAAGCAGCGATCGCCCTATTAGATTCTTGGGTTAGTAATGACGAAGACGCTAATGAGCATCAACAGACTTGGGGATTTTTGAAAACTGCTCTCGATGAAGATCGGACGCTCAGATCTTACTCAAAAAGCAGTTAAAACTGTTAGGATCGATCGCAATATATTTTTATTTAATTTTTAAAATTGGTTACTGACGTGGACGCGATCGCAGTTAGCACTCTTGCTCTCAATATTGTTCTGGGACTATTCATCCTGTTGTATATATTTCGGATCATCATGACATGGTATCCCCAAATTCCCCTCAAGCAATTTCCCTATAGCCTGATTACTTTCCCCACTGAGCCTTTGCTATTTTTACTGCGGAAACTAATTCCTCCCATTGGCGGGATCGATATTTCACCTGTAATCGGCGTGGGTATTTGTAGCCTCTTACGTGAAATGTTGCTAGGTCAGCAAGGAATTTTGACGATGATGCAATAGAAAAGCGGCGCATCGCGCCGCTTTTCTATTTTTAAGTTGTAGTAATAACATGGAAAATTTGCTACACTTATAAATTGTGATTATTCCAAGAGCGTAAGTCTTGATAGAACGCTATACACTACCCGAAATGGGTCGATTATGGACAGATCGGCACAAATATCAAACTTGGTTGCAAGTTGAGATCGCCGTTTGTGAAGCACAGGCTGAATTGGGCTATATTCCTGCCGATGCTGTCGAAGAAATAAAGGCAAAGGCAAACTTCGATGCCGATCGCGTTAATGAAATTGAATTAACGGTCAAACACGACATGATCGCGTTTTTGACCAACGTCAATGAATATGTGGGCGATGCAGGTCGCTACATCCACCTTGGTTTGACTAGCTCCGATGTGCTAGATACGGCTCTTGCAGTGCAGTTAGTCGATAGTTTAGAAATCATCCAAGCCCAGTTAGAAGAAGCAATCCAAGCGATTCGCTACCAAGCGCAGCAGCATCGCTACACGATTATGTCTGGGCGCACCCATGGCATTCACGCCGAGCCAATTACCTTTGGATTTAAGTTGGCGGGCTGGCTTGCCGAAATGCTCCGCCATCGCGATCGCCTGATGAATTTAAGCAAAAATATTGCTGTCGGCAAAATTTCGGGCGCGGTTGGTACTTATGCCAATGTTGACCCACGCATTGAAGCGATCGCCTGTCAAAAGTTAGGACTCCAGCCCGACTGTGCCTCGACGCAAGTAATTTCTCGCGATCGCCATGCTGAATATTCGCAAGTACTAGCCCTGATCGGCGCATCGATCGAGCGTTTCGCAGTCGAGATTCGTAACTTGCAGCGTACTGATGTGCTGGAAGTGGAAGAGCATTTCACCAAGGGACAAAAAGGCTCCTCGGCAATGCCTCACAAGCGTAATCCGATTCGCTCGGAACGCTTAACAGGTATGGCGCGGTTGCTACGCGGCTATGCGACGACCGCGCTGGAAAATGTGGCGCTCTGGCATGAACGTGATATTTCTCACAGTGCGGCGGAACGGGTGTTATTACCTGATAGCTGCATCCTCACCCACTTTATGCTCAGAGAAATCACTGACTTGGTGAAAAATCTGTTGGTGCATACTCACAACATGGAGCGCAATCTCTATTGTTATGGTGGTGTGGTCTTCAGTCAGCAAGTGCTGCTCACCTTGGTAACCAAGGGCTTGAGCCGCGAGGATAGCTATACGATCGTCCAGAAAGCTGCCCACTTAGCATGGAATAAGCCTGATGGTGATTTCCGTAAGCTAATTAGTGAGGATGAAACCGTGCGATCGACTTTATCTGATGAAGAGCTAGCCGCTTGTTTTGATCCGAATAAGCATCTCAAAAATCTTGACCAAATCTATCAACGGTTGGGCATTTAAAGAGAAATGCGGCGCGATGCGCCGCCTTTCTCTTTGGAATTAATATACTTGACACACTAAACATCTAAAACCCCTCCCTAACCCTCCCCTTGCAAAGGGGAGGGAACTAGATTTCTTAACTTCCCCCCTTTGCAAGGGGGGATTGAGGGGGGTGTTTTTATGATGTGCCAAGTATATTAACGCCTTTCTTTTTGAGATAGTGTTTGCGATTCTGATATAATACATATCTGAAAAATAAATGTTTACTCAATGCTTTTAAGCGAAATTCATTAAGAAAAGTTAAGAAACATCAATGCAACTCACACATCGTCCTCGTCGCCTTCGTCGTAATCCTTCTGTTCGTAGTCTGGTTAGAGAAAACCATCTATCTGTAGATGACTTTATCTATCCGATGTTTGTGATGGAAGGAGAGAATAATCGTGTTGAAATCCCCTCAATGCCTGAAGCTTATCGCTTTACCCTCGATCTATTGGTTAAAGAAATAGAAGAGATTTATGCGTTGGGCATTAAGGCGATCGCAATTTTTCCTGCGGTTCCTGACGAGAAAAAAGATCTGACTGGTACGGAAAGTTTTAACCCAGACGGACTAGCCCAGCGGGCTGTTCGGGCGATTAAAGCTGTCGTTCCTGAGATGATTATTTTCACCGATGTCGCTCTTGATCCTTTCACCACGCACGGACATGACGGCATCATTGATGACAATGGCGTAATTCTCAATGACGTGACTGTCGAAGTTCTAGTCAAAATGTCTGTTTCCCAAGCCGCCGCAGGAACTGATTTTGTCTCACCTTCTGACATGATGGATGGACGGATTGGTGCGATTCGACAAGGGCTAGATGAAGCTGGCTTTGAGAACGTCGGTATTCTCGCTTATTCCGCCAAATATGCATCTGCTTACTATGGACCATTCCGCGATGCGCTCGGCTCTGCACCTAAGTCGGGCGACAAGAAGACCTATCAAATGGACCCAGCCAATTCTCGTGAAGCAATTAAAGAAGTCTATCTCGATATTGCTGAAGGTGCAGATATTGTGATGGTGAAGCCTGCTCTTGCCTATTTGGATATCATCGCAAAGGTCAGAGAAGCAACGAACGTGCCGATCGCAGCTTATAACGTCAGTGGCGAATATGCGATGGTGAAGGCGGCGGCGCAACTCGGCTGGATCGATGAAAAGAAGGTCATGTTTGAAACTCTGCTCAGCATGAAGCGTGCTGGCGCAGATA
>JAYUSC010000508.1:0-3236 GCA_043755885.1 Pseudanabaena sp.
AATCGGCGAGCAAAGCCCGCCGATTCAACTTTGCTTTTTATTGCGGTTCCTGTTGACACTCACTACACAATCCAAAAAATTCGAGGGTGTGATAGTAAATTTGAAAAGTATGTTTTTGGGCTAGTTGATTACCCAGATCATGGATCGGGCAAGAGTCGATGGGAAAAGATTTACCACAATTGAGGCAGTTGAGATGATGCCTATCGGCAGGGGTGATGCTATAAACGGTTTCGCCGTTGGGCAAAGTCAGCGCTTTGATTAAGCCTTGGAGTTTGAGCGTATCTAGCGATCGATAGACCGTGGCTAGCCCCACACTATTTTCACTATTGCGTAACTCCGAGTGAATATCTTGCGCTGATACTGCGCGATCGTGATTTTGGAGGAGATGTAGCACTCGTTCTTGGCTGCGAGTGAGTTTTTCTTTCATGCTTTTGATATTGATCAAAGCAGCAAAAGCCTATGGCTTTTGCTGCTTTGACATGGTTAGAATTTAAAAGGATTATAAATCAGACATGGTGTAAACCATTTTTCTAATCGCGCCGAGGTTTCTGAACTAATTTCCGTAATCCATTGATTATGTAATAGCTCTGAGATTTGATGAGTGCCATAAATCAAAGCTGAGATACCTGCGATCGTTGCCCTAAAGTCGATCGCAAGATTAATATCACTATTACTATAGCGTTTGACCGTAAGCTGATCGCGATCGCCATTTACGCCAAATATGCCATCGTTCCAGTGACAGTCAGGATCGCTGAGGGCAAATGTAAATGGCTCACAGGCAATCGGCAAACCATGCAAAGCGCCGACAATATCGATCGCTCTCACCATCCAAGGATCGCTCATCGATGAGGCTAAGCGTCCTGCATCGCTGAGCCATGCGTGGATGTTTGTGCCGAGAGGGACGGGCATTTTTAGGCTATGAATTTGATCGCGATGACTAGCGAAAAAGTGTAATAGCCGATCGCGTGATTCAAGATCTGTCCAAAATATTGATGAGATCTCGATCTGGCGATCGCAGATTGGCAAATTACCACTGCTATCGATCGCATAAATAGAGATCGCAACAGGTTGGCGATCGCGTTTGATCAGCACACAGAGTTTTTGGCGGTGCAAATGCCACCACTGATCGTAGGTGAAATTAGTAATTGCAAGCCCGTGACTGTGGGGTTGGAGGGTCTGCGATCGCAAGTTTTCGTAGAGGAAATTCGCCAAAATATCTTTTACTTCAGTTGCGGGAAGGCGATCGCAGATCAAGTTAGCTAAATTTGGTAATTTTAAATAATTTGCCAAAGCCGAAATAGGGATCGTTATTTCGTTAGTGGAATTTGCG
This sequence comes from Pseudanabaena sp., assembly GCA_043755885.1. GTDB lineage: Bacteria > Cyanobacteriota > Cyanobacteriia > Pseudanabaenales > Pseudanabaenaceae > Pseudanabaena. Next base: position 1,331 of record JAYUSC010000508.1, read on the forward strand.
ATCGCATAGCCTAAAGTGCTGTAAAAACTTTCTTTAAATGGCGTGAGCATACTCACGCAAATCCCTTGCATCCGCATTTCTAAAAATGCACTTTTCATCAAAGCCTTTACACAGCCTTGATTGCGATATTCAGGATATGTCCATATGCCGCCGATGCCCCCCATTGCCTTAAGACTGCCTCGCACCGATTGCTGAAAGCTAAAACATTGCAACGCCGCCGCAATCTTGCCATCGATTTCGGCGACAAAAACCTCTTCAGGATTAATCGCTGTCAAATACGATCGGGGCAAATCTTGATTAGTCCAGCGCGAATAAGCATACAAATCCCCTTTCAGAATTTCAATGCGATCGTTATTATTAATTTTGCGAATTTTCATGAAACAGTTGCTTTTAGAGTGATGCGGCAGTGCGAAGCATGTTTACTCACTCTGTGGTTTTATGTTTGCGATCGCAAGTAGGTACAATAGTAAATTATTATTTAAGATAAAGATTTTAAACATCACACATTTAGAGGACTGTTATGGCAGGTACTACTGGAGAACGCCCATTTTCCGACATTATTACTAGCGTTCGTTATTGGCTAATCCATAGCCTTACTATCCCTGCGTTGTTTTTGGCAGGTTGGCTATTTGTAAGCACAGGCTTAGCTTATGACGTATTCGGCACACCACGCCCCAACGAGTATTACAGTCAAGATCGTCAGACTGCGCCTCTTGTAACCGATCGCTACAATCCCGCCAAAGATATCCAAATGGGTAAATAGCGCTTGGCGCAAAACATTTCGTTAATTTTGTAGCTATAAACTTAAGCGCTGAATTAACGACTTCAAATCAACGACCAAAATCAACGCATCCACTAATTAATAACTATGGCAAGCAATAACCCTAACCAACCCATTCAATACCCCGTATTCACTTTCCGTTGGCTCGCAGTGCACGGACTAGGCGTTCCTACCGTGTTCTTCATCGGTGCGATCGCAGCAATGCAGTTCATCAGCCGCTAATCAAAATTCACTCCAGTTTTGCTTTTTTTAAACAAAACTTTCCTTTTACCCTTTTCCTTTTACCTTCTTACTACCTATGGCTCCTAAAAACCCTAACAGCCAACCTGTAGAGTTAAACCGTACTTCTCTCTTCTTGGGACTACTGCTGATTTTCGTGACTGTTCTTCTTTTCTCTAGTTATTTCTTTAACTAGTTTTGCCATTCATTTCATAAAAATAATTTTTATCTGGAGGTTTAATTCATGCTTCAAAATGGACGTATTCCGCTTTGGGTAGTTGCCACAGTCGCTGGTACTGGCGTACTAGTTGTTGTCGGTCTATTCTTTTATGGTTCCTACGTTGGGCTTGGCTCGGCTAGCTAAATAAATTTCCATAAAAAAAAAGGGAGCGCATTGCGCTCCCTTTTTTTTCGTTTTTGTAAATTTTCATGATCAACTTACAGCATATTCTGTAAATTTACGCATAAACGGAGAATGAAAGCCAATAACAATATCTTGCTTCGATACGCCTTGTTTAACTAATTCTTCTGCAAAATCTATTTCCGTACCGTTGTATTGCAGCCAGATTTTATTTTGTTTAATATCGAAGTGGAGAATACAACCATAAATGCGGTGATCGCTCTCCCAGCCAACATTAACGATTTGATAATGATCATGTTCTGTATCAAAGATCAGTTCGCGATCTACACCATTTCTTCTGTAATCATCATGAGCATATTCTTTGATCAGTTTTTTAACAATTTCTCGGTATTGGTTTAATCTATCCATAGTTCTATCTCCTCTTTATTCAGATTGTAAACAATCAATTTGATGTTTTGAGACTTGGTGATTAGTTGAATTAACTCTAATTTAGGGAACCCCAAGAAAAAAATAATCCATATAAAACCCAAAAATGTTGCGGCGGG
>JAYUSC010000509.1:0-3236 GCA_043755885.1 Pseudanabaena sp.
GAAGACTTAGAAATGTCATGCTTCACGATTTAATGACACCTTAGTTTATGATGGATAAGCTGTAATGCCTAATAACTAAAATTAAAGTGTTAATGTCAAAAAATGACATGACGCATAATAGACATATAGCTTTTTAGAGATAGTTTGTAGACAAGGACTAGTAACCTGCTAGCCGAACCAGTTGTTTTGATGATTTATGGCTAGATACACTCAACATTTCTTAGTTGAAATCGCTCCCGAAAACCTACATTCAACGATTCTTAAAACGTTGGAATCTTGTAGCTTGGTAATTACCTATGAAACCGACGACTATGTAATTGCTCAAGAAATAGAGACTAATGCTTCTTTCGCCAAAATGGTAACGGTAGAAGTCTTGATTCATCGTTCTGAGATTGAGGGCAATCAGGCAAAATTGACTAGCGTCACCAAAAACGCCGAACTGCCCCTGCGGCTTCATAACCACTGTCACAGTATCTCTGATCTCGTTTCTAAAGCATTCTGTGACAGTCCAGAATGGAAGCTATTAGAAGTTACGTCGGGATATTAGACAGTATCAATGGGAATAAATGGCAAATTACTATCGCGTACTCGCCGAGAATCGGCAAGCTAGATTTAATTACGAAATTCTCGAAACCCATGAAGCGGGTATCGAGTTACTTGGTACTGAAGTAAAAGCAGTTAAGGGGGGGCAAGCAAATCTGCGAGATGCTTATGGGATCGTGCGGAAGGGGCAGATCATGCTGCTGAATATGTATATTCCCCCACACCGTACTACCAGTGTGTATTTCAATCATGAGCCAACGCGCACACGCCGCCTACTATTACATAAAGATGAAATCCGCAAGTTAATCGCTGAAGTACAGCAAAAGGGTTTAACCTTAGTACCACTCAAGGTTTACCAAAAGGAAGGCTGGATTAAAGTTGATATCGCGGTTGTACGTAACAAAAAACTGCATGACAAACGCGAAGACATGAAAAAGCGCGACGATAAACGCGAAATCGAACGGGTCATGAAAAATCATTAGATCTTAAAAAATCATTATGTCTGTGCAACCTCAGTTTGCTCTTAATCTCAACGAAGAGTTTCCAAACCTAACAAACTCACCTGTTTTAGAGGCGGTGATTCATTGAGATGCTCCCGCCAGTAAGCCGTTAGAACAAATATCATTAAAGGAAGCGCTAACCAAACGGTTGCCTGAATATCCCACTATTCAGGCTCAGCATGGCATAGAAGTTAACATAGAAAATGCCCATGATGATATGTCGAAATTATCACAGCGTATGCAGTGGAATGGGTTTAGGCTTGAGGATGCCCCAGCAAATCATGTAGCCCAATTTACTGATACTGGAATTGCTTTTAGTAGGGTCAAATCCTATGAAAGTTGGGAAAATTTTAAGACCGAAGCCTTGCGGGTCTGAGATGTTTTTGTAGAATTAGCCGAACCAACGACAATCCGCCGATTAGGAGTGCGATTCATTAACCGAATTTTTGTAAAACAAGACGAGTCAATTTCAACCTATCTCAAAAGTGAGCCATATAGACTTTCTGGACTAGAAATCTCTCCAAAATCGTTTTTTTATCAAGATACTTACCAAGTTGCTGGTCATCCCTATCAAATTAACTTAGTTCGTACTATTCAACCCGAGCAAACTGGATCAGGAAGCGAGCAAGCGTTGATTGTAGATATTGATGTCTTTACAAATGAAGTTTCTAGTATTCGGGATGATTTAAACCAACAACTTGCTGAAATGCGTTGGCTTAAGAATAAAATATTTTTCAGTAATATAACTGATACCGCCTTAAACAACTTCGGGAGTTAAGTCATGATCACAGCCATAAGAGGGAATACAGAAACTGCTAATTATATTGACTCAACTACCCAAAAGAAAAAAGGGTACTTTGATCAGTCTGTGACTTTAGGTAAGCAATCAACCTATAACGAGCTAGTTGCCTTTTGGCAAGAATGTAAATTCCCAAATTGGGATGGTTATAATGCTTTTGCTGTTCAAGAGGTAACTTTATATAAAGCTTATTTGTTCATTCATGCATTACCTCTAGGTTACCCTTTGCCTTCAATTGGGGCTGAGCCAGATGGTCATTTAACTCTGGAATGGTACAGCAATCCGCGTTGGATACTATCAGTTAGTATTAGCCCCGAAAGTATGTTGTATTACGCCGCCCTCTTTGGCACTAGATCTGAGCGGGGATCAGAGCATTTTGGGGGAGAAATACCACAATCTATCTTGGAATTGATCAAGGAAGTCAAGGTAATAACGGTAGCTATGAATGTCGAGTTTAGGTTGAATGCCCACAAAACTGTAGAGGTAGTAGCTATGTTCTTAAAATTACATGGTAATAAGCCTATGTATTATTTAGGTCTAATGAAGTTGCTTTACATGGCTGATAGGTTGTCATTAGAAAGATTTGATGTACCTGTAATAGGCGATCGCTATATTTCTATGGATAAAGGACCTGTTCTTAGTGGTGTATACGATTTAATTAAAGGTAAAAAAATCCGCGATGTACCTAATGCTCTGGAAATTTGGTCTAAATATATTTCCCCTGAAAATCAAAAATGGGAGGTCGAATTACTTAGCGATCCAAGTGATGATGAACTTTCTCAAAATGACGAAGAAATTATTCATCAAATTTATTCCAAGAGAGAAAACCGTGATCGCTTTGACTTAGTTGAGATTACTCATCAATTCCCAGAATGGCGAAATCCTAAGGGTCTTGCTATCCCCATTAAGTTAGAGGAGATATTGATTCCTATGGGTAAGACCAATGAACAGATTAAGTTAATCCAGTCGGATATACAGCATGAAAATTATTTGAATCGCCTCTTAAACTATGCCTAGAATCTCTCTTGGTGATGTTTATTTGATTCCTACACCACCTAATGGTTCGCATTTTTATGTTGCGATCGCAGAACTTGATAATGGATCTTACTTATTTGTAAATTATTCAACCGTGCAAGATTCGACCGCCGATGAAGACTTAGCCTATACATTAAGTCCAACTCGTACATTGGCAAGATTTTTGAATCGTGAGTCTTATTTTGTTTTTGGTAGGGCTAAAGAATTTAGCTACTAAGCGAAAGCCCCGCACTCTATTCGTTTACAAGAATGAGAGACGGGATGTAAGCGTGTTAATTAAAGGGGTTCGACACCCCTTTAATTAACAATTATCTTGAACGAAGCTAGCATTTTTGAGTATAATTATGTACATCAACATG
>JAYUSC010000510.1:0-3236 GCA_043755885.1 Pseudanabaena sp.
CCTCAACCAGAGGAAATGACAGGTGTTTCTTTACTGGAAACAGTAATTTATGAGCTACAGAGCGCCAAAACTCCAGTCACAATTGGTAAATAAATCAACGGTCTGAATTGGGGATTAGACAGATTTATGGATCTTGTATTAAACCCAATTGAAAATACTTCAGCCATCAATCCACGCACTTTTTGGGATGAGATCATAAAACTTTAAAAGTAGAATCACTTAGACGATCGCATGATATTGCGATCGCTATTTCAGGCGCATCAAATTCTCAAAAGGTTGTCGATTTTTCCAGCGATAAGTATTAAAATCTCGAAAATCAACAGATAGAATTCGTCCATGCCCCAAATGTTCAGCAAGGATAATCAGTGAAGCGTCCGCTAGATCCATTGGCAGAGAACTATATTGATTCATCAGTTCGCTAATTCGTTTACCATCTTGAACTTTGAGATCAAAAACTTCAAAAGCCCCAATTTCTAGACTATGAATAAATGTTTGTTGAGCATTTGCACCTGTTCGTTTCAAGAGGATATGACAGGCTTCCGTAATTACGCACCATGTTGTAATCAGAGGCTCATTAATTGTATCTAAGACCTCTTGAGCGAGAACATGATAATCATCGCGGCGATTGATGAGGGCAATCCAAAAGCCAGAATCAACGATGATCATATTTTTCGTTAAGACTTTCAGTGAGATATTGCTTGTAATTGACTGACAAATCAGAATCACCTTCAGCACAACCAATCAACCCTGAGTCTCTCAGGAGTTGCAAAGGTTTTACAGAGGGTTCTTGATGTAATTTTTCATAGTAAAGATCGATCGCAGCTTTCATGATGTCAGACGCACCTTGATTTGTCCGCTGACGAATGTAATTAAACTTACTAGCTCGATCATGATCGAGCCTTGCGTTAACTCTCATGCCTTTGCTTGTCATAACTATGTATGACAACAGTATATCGCGAAAAATCTAAATAAGAATTTAAATGAAAATGTAAGCAGCAATTCTGATTATAAAAATTGGTTTCATAATCAGAATTGCTGAAATGTAAGTAAGCTAACCCCGCACTAAAGTGACGGGGCTTTCGCCAACCGCGCACAACAACACAGAATCTTGTCGTAGCCCTGAGACATTCTTACTCAAAGAGCAAGACAGCCCCGAACCTCTAGGCTTGCTTACAAAAGCCCCAATAATTGCAATATTCATCGCACCATTAAGATCTGCATCACCCGTCCATCCGCAATGTTCACATTTAAAAGTTTTCCCACTTCGATAGGAACTACCCTTAACAGGATGGACATGATGGCAGTTATGGCACATTTGACTGGTATAGGCAGGATTAACCTTAACCAAAGAAACGCCAGCCCGAATAGCTTTGTATTCAAGAAATTGACGCAATTGGTAAAAAGCCCAACTATTAGAACGCCGCCGTTCAGTTTTATTTCTAGGCTGTCGATTAGTCCTCTCTCTAATACCAGTCAAGTCTTCAATAGCGATAACCGCCTTGTCAGACTTTGCCTGATTAACAATAGTGCGACTAATTGTATGGTTTAACCATGATTGATAACGTTGCTCCCTACCCGATAGTCGTTTCAAGACTTGTCTCGCTCTTCTGCGAGTAGATCTTGTACCTTTCGAGGCTTTCTTTTGCAGCGATGCTCTTACTCTAGAAAACTTGTCTCTAACTTGTTGAATATCTTCGCCACTCCACGAATCACCATCACTGGTAACAGCAATATCCCTTCTACCCAAATCAATACCGATTACACTTTGCGAATCACTAGGTTCTGGCACATCGTCTTTAACTTGGATATGAATATAGTAGTTACCGTCTTTGTGTTTACAAAGCGTGGCTGAAGTTGGTTTTTTGCCTTTGAGCTTACCTATTTGATAATTACCCGCATCCATCTTGATGTGCTGTCTACCGCCAATCAAAGTAACACTTGCAGTCCAGTCTTTTTCTCTGAAATCAAAAATACGCGCATCATAATCAATGCTTGTAGGCTTAAAATCTTTGACTAGAGACTTTCTCTGTTTAGCGGTTTTACGATTAGCAGAAACTCTAGCAATAGCACGAATAGCCAAGTTTGCAGATAGTCCAAATAGTTCTCGCACTGCATGATAAATCAGTGTCTGAATCCTGACAGCATTAGTCAGTTTTGGGTCAATCGTATTATTGATATGATTGCAAGCATTGGCGAACCCAGCTAGAGTACCCTCAATTTGAGAGATTTGCTCTTTGGTGGGTTGCAGCTTACAAACTATCGTTAATACTTGTTTCATACCTAATATCATATCACTACAGTGACTAATAATAGCAAAGATTTTTACTGGCAGTTGAAACCGCCGTTCGCTTACCTCCCTGCACTAAAGCGCGGGGCTTCTCGCGTATCGTGTTATTTCTTGTGATGCGATCGCAAATTGGCTACCTGTGCGAAAATATGTAAAGAAATATAAAGTATTGTAAATAGATTGTAATTTTTAAGATGCAAAATAAAATTGTTGTCGTTGTCGGTGCAACAGGTGGAATTGGCTCGGCTCTGGTTCCAAAACTAGCCGAGGCAGGAGCAAAGTTAGTTCTTGTCTCTAGGGATGCTGATAAGTTGGCAGAGCTAGTGAACAATCTCGAAGATGATCATGGTATCGATGCGATCGCAATTCCGACAGATATCACTAAATACGAGCAAGTTGAAGCGATGGTGCAGAGAGCGATCGCCGAGTTTGGACAGATTGATGTCTTAGTCAATGCCGCAGGTGCGGGCGTAATGAAGCAATTCCTTCGCATTGAACCGCAGGAACTTGACCAGATGCTTGATCTCAATCTCAAGGGGAATTTTTATACCAGTCAAGCGGTGGCTAATGTGATGAAGGAGCGCAAGATTGGACATATCTGTAATGTAATTGGCATTCTGGGCAAGCATCCGATGGCAATGGCGGCGGCTTATTGTGCATCAAAATTTGGTGCGATCGGATTTAGCAAATGTATGGCGGATGAACTTCGTCGTTTGGGGATTAAGGTAACTTTATTTTATTTTGGGGGAATTGATTCGCCATTTTGGGATAACGTCAGCTTGAAGGTCGATCGCAGTAAAATGTTAACGACTGAGACTGCCGCAAATGCAATCATGTTTGCACTCTCCGCCGATCCACAATCCGTACCGATGGAAATCAATATCCAACCCGAAAGCCATTTATTCTTTTAAAAACCTCAAAAAGAAAAGCCAGCCCGAAGGGCTGGCTT
>JAYUSC010000511.1:0-7632 GCA_043755885.1 Pseudanabaena sp.
AAAATTGGTTCCAAAAAGCAGAAGAAGCAGCCCATCGGGCTGCTTCTTCTGCTTTTTGGGTTAGGATCGCATTGACGCTTGATTATTTTTAAGACTCAAAATCAATGAATGCAAATCAATGGCAATGGCGAGACGGTGTACTAACTTGCGATTTACTGGCTGACTGGAAACATGGATTTTTTACGCGATCGCACGCTCCTAAATTACCGAACGATTTGCATGATCACCTTAGCTCATCGGGGCAAGCCTACCGCGCCAAACAAGTTCATGGAAATCATTTGATTCATGCCAATGATATTGAAACTGCACCAAATACAAACTTACCTGAAGCTGATGGGGTATGGGCAACGCGCAACGGAGTTCATCGGTCAGTGTGGGTCTGTACGGCTGACTGTGTACCTGTTTTAATTGGCGATCGCCATCTAGGTGCAGTTGCGGCTGTCCATGCAGGTTGGCGCGGCACGGCAGCGGGAATTGTGACGAAGGCGATCGCAATATTATGCGATCGCGGCAGTGAGTTAAAAGATTTACGAGTGGCGCTTGGTCCCGCGATTTCGGGCGGCGCTTATCAGGTATCGCAAGATGTGGCGCAACAGGTAACCGCCACAATAAATCAATCAGTGGGGTTGCAGCCCGATGAGCATCCAGAGCGAGTCAAACTCGATTTGCGTCAGGTGCAATTGCAGCAACTTCAAGAATTAGGAATGCCAGCCAAAAATGTGGCGATCGCACCCTACTGCACGCTACAACATGAGGAAATATTTTTTTCCTATCGACGTTATTTTTTGAATAACCCGAATCCGCATCCTAGAGCGCCCCAAGTCCAGTGGTCAGGAATTGCGATCGCTTAAATTATCAAGATCAAGATTTTCGAGGTTTCCATCAAGTAATGCTTCGAGGTCGGCAAATTCATCAACATCAGCCTCCTCAGAGATATTTCCTGAAGCTTGCTCGATCGCGGCTTTGTTAGCTCTATCGGCAATATTCAGTTCTTCTAGTCTTGCTAAAAACTTATCAACTAGAAATTCTTGAACCAAATATTTAGGATCTCTAGGTTTTTGATCATTGCTGGGAATTTCTTCAGAAATGTCATCAGCAACTGGAGTTTCAACATCTGGTAGTTTTTCAGTGAAAGCATCCACACTTTCTTTAGCGATCGCGATCGCTTCTACTGCTGACTCAAAAACTATTGATGGATCAATTGGTGCGGAGATTTCCTGATCTAGAGATACTTCATCAACCAATGGTGATGCTGATACATTGGCAATCTCCGCAGTATTTTCCACATTATCCTCAATTTGCTCAGATTCTTCACCGCTGTCTTCTAGATAGTCTTTCAGGATATTCTCAACATAAGCATTAAAGGCGAGCATCTCATCTAATTCATCGTCAAAATTAGACTCTTGATCAAGCTCATCAATAATTTCTGGTTCAGAAATAGAATCTAGAATATCTAGATCAGGCGCAATCACTGTTTCTGCAATTTCTAGGTTTGACGTATCTCGCTTGATCGGTTTACCAAATCCTTGCTTTTTGGTCGCAACTCCTGATTTACGTGACTTTTTGAAAAAATCTAATTCCTTCTTATCGTCGCTTGTTAGGATTGTATTTGAAGTGTCTTCACTTTCAGAATCTTCAACATTCTCAGACGATTCTAATTCTTCATGGGCTTCTACAACCTGCTCGACGAGAACGGGGTCAGCAAGTTCTAAGTTAGCCTCAGCTTGTTCATTCTCTTCAAGTTTTGGCTCTGGACTAAGATCTGGAATTTCTAAAAACGTTAACTCAGTCTCTTCTGCCGTCTCAAAAGCATCTAATTCCTCAGCTTCTTCAGTACTCTCTTGATCTAAAACTGTTTCAATATCAGACTTTTCATCTTCAATAAGCTCAAATGGATTTAACTCTTCAGGTTCTTGAAAAATTTCTGGATTTAAATCTGTCTCAATTAGAGGTTCTGAAACAATTTGCTCAATTTCAGATTCAGAAATTGTCTCTATTACAGATTCTTCAGCAACGATCGCACTGATTTCTAATTCTTCAACTTCTTCTTCGACTTGGGGTGCATCATCTGGTACTTGCGCGATCGCAGCATCTTCTTCAAAAAACTTTAATATCTGAGGCGATTGCCAGCCGATACTGGTAAAGCTATTTTTGATTTTTTCAGGTGCAAATGGCTTCAACCCGTTTAGCTCTGATTCGGCGGTTAACTTAATCCGTAAGGCGGAAATTCCTGCTTGCAACAAAATATTACTTAATAAAAAGCAGATCTCCGTCCATAAAATTCCGAACAAGCGCAAACCAGCAGGGAATGGGGCGATCGACTGAGCTAGTGGCGCAGATATATAAATCTTGCAAAATATCGCGCCCATGACGATCGCAACAGCAGCAGCGATCCAGCCCGTCACATACCAGCCATTGCTATGTTGCTTAACGAGAGTCAAAATCTGACGCTCGCGATCGCTGAGACTCTCACTGGGCTTCGTCACAAACCATAAACTAAATGGCGAGAGCGGCTGTTGCCAATGTACCCAAGCCACCAATGCGATCGCAGGAAATCCCAATAGGCAAATCTCAAACCACGCAGGAAATACAGGATCACCCACCGCCAAGCCAGCCATACTTAGCGCCAATAACCAAGGCACACCTGCAAGTAAAGCGATATTTCCCCAGATAAAAGGATTATTGCTTAGATATAGATCGCCCTTGAGGGCTTTGGGATTTTGTGATGTCATAAAATTATCCTAAACCTGTGGTTAAGCGCGTCCAGAAACCTTCATATATTTGGAGAACTTGAGGATCGAGCTTGGCAATGCGATCGCTTTTGGCGATAATTGCTGTCGATGGTTCTAAAGCCTTAATTGCTTTAAGGTCATCAGGGAGCATCGATTTGGCTAGTTTGTTAGTTGTCCCAAAACTATTTGCGTCGCTAATTTTAACCGCAACTTCAGGCTTCATTACATAATTTATCCATGCATGAGCGCCTTCGATATTCGACGCACCTCTAGGTATTGCCATCGTATCTGTCCAGATTGATGTACCACCATTGGGCAACACATATTTAATATTTGGATCTTGCCTTGCCAAGCCGATCGCATCTCCTGAAAACGCCATACACATCATCAAATCCCCTGAAGCTAGTGGATCTTTCCACGCATCGGTGGTGAAATTTGCGATCGCAGGCATTAGTTCCCGCAATTTCTGAAAAGCTTGCTCAATCTTTACTGGATCTTTGCTGTTGTAAGAATGCCCCAAAATATGTAACGCCATCCCGATTACTTCACGATAATCATTAACAAGGCTAATTCGCAGTTTACTTTTGTGTTCCCATAAGTAATTCCAATCGGTTGGCTCTTCGCCAATAATTGACTTAACTGCTTCGACATTATAGGCAAACCCAGTTGTCCCCAAACTTACAGGAATACTAAATATAGCGCCGCGATCATGGGGTAGCTCTAAGTAATTTATCTCAATATTCTTGATATTTGGTAATAATTTTTTATTAAGTGGTGCTAGCAGTTTTAAATCCCGCATCTGCGTCACCATATAGTCACTGGGATAAATGACGCTATAGCCCGATCGCCCCCCCGAAGCCTCTAGCTTTGACAACATGACTTCATTTGAGTCATAGGCATCGCCGACAACTTTAATCCCTGTTTCCTTTGTAAAGCCCTCTAAAACTTCTTGGTTGTTAACGTAGGTAGCCCAGCCGTAGAGATATAAAGTGGTCTTGTCTTGAGTAACTGGGCGTTCTACTTGCTCACCTCCAACTTCAGCTTCTTTTGAGCTCTTCTCAAAAATGCCACAAGCCGCAAGAGTTGATGCACTAGCCATTGCCGACGTGGCATAAGCAGTTTGTCTAAGAAATTTGCGCCGAGAGATATGCATCATAAAAATTTAGGAGGATTTAGACCGCAACTGTAGTTTTAGGGAGAGCCACACAATCTTCAGGCATCCATGACACGTAGACCTGACTGTCAAAGGGCGGAGTCTTCTCGCCTTGGTGATTAGAACGCACTAGCATCACCCTCACAGGTGGGACATTTTCGCTAGCATTAATATCTACTACAAACTGCGAGTGATCGCCTAGATACAAGACATTATTGAGAATACCGCGATAGGTGTTGTAGGGCTGATTAGGATATTCAGTCGAAAGCTTAATTTTTTCTGGACGCACACTGACTACGGCTTCAGGAATCGGGAGCCAATTTTTAGGCTTGGCAGCGACGATCGCTAAACCAGTGGACGATCGCAATTCCACAAAAGCGCCATCCTGCTCGATTACTCGACATTCAAACAAATTAGTCTCGCCGACAAAATCAGCGACAAAAGCCGAAGATGGGCGATCGTAAACTTCTGATGGTGTGCCGATCTGCTCGATCCGTCCTTGATTCATCACCGCAATTCTCGAAGAAATCGCCAGCGCCTCGCTTTGATCATGGGTAACCATAATGAAGGAAATGCCCAGCTCATATTGCAAGTTAGACAGCTCTACTTGCAGTTCTTTGCGAAGTTTAAAATCAAGGGCGGCTAATGGCTCATCTAGCAAAATCACTTTAGGACGATTGACCAGAGCGCGAGCGAGGGCAACCCGTTGCTGCTGACCACCAGAGATCTGTCGAGGATAGCGATCGCTCATATGGTCAAGTCGGACTAGCTTCAGCGCATCCTTGGCTCGTTGCTGGATTTCTGGCTTGGCTACACCCTTTACAGACAAACCAAAGGCAACATTATCAAAAATGGTCATATGCCCAAAAAGCGCATAGCTTTGGAAAACTGTATTGACAGGGCGCTGATAAGCAGGAATATAGGTCATTGGCTTGCCTTGGATCAGCACCTCACCTGCTGATGGCTCCTCAAAACCTGCAACCAGTCTGAGTAGAGTCGTTTTGCCACAGCCTGATGGACCTAAGATGCTAAAAAGCTCACCGCGTTGGACTTGCAGATCGACACCTTGGACAACGCTATTTGTCCCGAACATTTTAAATACGCGCTGTAGCTCGACATCGGGGACTGTCCCTGTTGTGAGGATCTGTTTAGCAGTGGTTGACTGTGCCATGTTGTGATGCTCAAACGTCTACTAATGTGTCACTAGGTCTCTCGCATTTTAGCGCGTTGGAGCTGATAAATGAGTTGTAGTGTCAGCGCAATTATTACAGAAATTTGCCCAGCAAAGGCAAGAATAATCTCGGAAAGTTTAATATTTGATACAACTAACCAAGGATATCCAAAAAACAACCATAAACCAGCATAGCGATCAGGGCTAATCGATAGACTGAGCATGATCAAAACTGGCAAGAAAATTAGTGCCGAAATTATTCCTGTCACCCATGCGGATGGGTTTCTGGTTTTCAGGAAAAAACCTAGTTGAGAAATCAGGGAAAACAAAAGTATGGTCAGCACAAAAGACCCGACTACAACCATCGCCTTGTCTCGAGTACTTGAATTAGTCCAAGAGTTTACCCAAATTAAAATGGGGACTTGTGTAAATGCCAGATTGAGTGCGATCGCAATCGGGGCTGGGCTTTTGTCTGACCAAATCAAATCGCGCAAAATATAGCCAAATCCTGATGACTCTTCGGTGGTGGATAAGGCTCCAAATCTTACCCAATCCAATAGGGCTTGTCTTGGTGGCGTTAAGGCTGCGATCGCCGCTAAAAACAAAAAACAGTTGGGAATATAGAGAAATAGCAAAAGTATGAAATCCGATTCACCATAAAAGCCCTTATTGGTAAAACCTGACTGCATACAAAATCCCAGCATCAAGATTTGTAGATATGTAGTTAAGACATAGCTTTGTCCCTTGCTGATCAAGGTGGCATTAGGATTATGAAAACGTCTTTCGAGAACCCGCCAGATCGCTAAACTCAAAATCACCAAATTCACAATCGTGAAAATATGTGAAGTCCAAATATTTGACGTAATCGATAAGTACCACCATTCAGTTTGAATGGGATTGAGCCTTCCGCCCACCAAGATTTTTCCAAACGAACTCCATGTGGTGAAAATATTCCACCACATAAATGCAGGTGCGAACCAGACAAAGGTCACAAACGAAAATAACAAAGCACCTGCGGATACCTGTCCGCCAAATTTGGCTTGCCAACCACTCAGTAAGGCGAGCAGTAGTGAGGCACTAAACAATAGAAAGGCTGTGCCGATCATCAATATATAAAAGCTGAGTAAAAATGCGATCGGTACGCCTGCGCCGATCGCAGTCATCAGGTGATAAGGGATTGATAGTCCAATGCAGATGTAAGCCAGCAATGGCACACCCATGATCTTGCCCATCAGAATACTGATACTCGATCGCGGACTGATGCGAATAAAGTTGAGAGTGCCTTTAAAGTCTTCGAGCGACAGGTCAGCGACGAGGCTATACACACCTGTCAAAAATAAAATAAATGGCTCAGTCCAAGTAATCACCCGAAACTGCTCGAGCCACCAAGTTTGCCAAGAAGCCGTACAGCCAAACCCGCGCATTTGCACATAGCAGTCTTCACTGGGTAGGCGTTGGCTAAAGAACAAAAGTAGCAAGCCCTGAAATAGTAAAGATAAGCCGATCGCAACGATGAGATTTCGCAATTTCAGTTTGCCGCGAATCTCCCGCAATAGTTGCGGATTCCAGTTGCCAATCCGATCAAGCCAAGATGTTGCTTGTGAGGAATTCGATGGAGAATTATTCATAAGTTATTTTAGGCGATCGATCGCTAAGTAGCTAGGCACAATTAAATATAAAAACCCAAAATCTGCACCGCCATCTGCGCGGTCGGTACAGATTTTGGCATGGACTTTTTGCGCGGTCCAAAGTTTATGCGGCGGAATCAAATAACATCGTGGTCATATAGCGATCAGCCCATTCTGTACCGAAGGATTTCTCTAGTACGCGACGGGTTTTGTCATTTTGTTGTTGCTTTTCGCAATAATATTGCTGCCCTGCGCGCGAGGTGGCAACTTCAAGCTCAGAAGTCAGCGGCTTGGTCGCACTAGCAAGTTGACAATGGATCGTCAAAAAGTCGCGTACTCGTTGCAAAAATGCTTGCTCTTCTTGTTCACTCATTGGGCGTACAAACAAACAAAATTCTGAGAAAATATCCGCCCATTCGGGTAAAGCGCGAGGCTGAGAGAAGTTGAGATCAGGCAAAGCTGACAGGGCTTGACTATATCGAGCAGGTAGCGATCGCTCAGCATTTACAGGCGATAGATCTGCGATCGCAGCACTAATTGCGCCGCCGCGACCACCAACAATATCAGCCCCGAATATGGGTAAGGCATATTCGGGGTTAGGGAACATCACACAGTGCAGAATATCCAGCCCGCTACCAACTTGAGCGAGTTCCAGATGCAGCTTCCGAAATTGCGGTGCTTGATAACAAAGATTTTCGATCACCAGCTTTTCGCCTTCTAGATGCCCCTCAATATAGCCAAGTCCCTCTGGAACTTTATAGGGGGATAGCTCTAAATTGGTTTGCCATACTTTTTCGATACAGTCAGCTAGCTGACAAATTAAAGCATGTTGGCGATTTCGCAGTGATGCTGGCATAAACTTCGATATACGTTTCTAGATGAGTATAGAACGATGCTCGTAAAAACTACAAACCCAAATTTGTAAGGTTGCGCCCCGCAGGGGCGCAA
>JAYUSC010000512.1:0-18958 GCA_043755885.1 Pseudanabaena sp.
GCCGCCAAATTCTCATGTTGTTGCGCCAAACTTGGGGATTGTGAAAACTTATTTCAACATCGAACCTTTAATCACTAAGGTTGAACAAGATGCAGTACAGGCATTTGAGCAATATCCAAATATACCCGCACGGATTATAGCCACTTCTCTTGGTGGAGTGATTTGGGTTGAAGCATTATCGCGTAATCGCAAATGGTGGTCAAAGATTGAATCATTAGTGCTTGTGGGATCGCCTATCGGTGGTTCAGATCTCGCTCGAATGATCGATCCTTTTGGATGGGGTATTGGCATGGCTAAATATCTGGGCGAAAATCGGCGACCTTTGGCAGAAAAAATCACGGCAGTAATTCCAACATTAGTAGTAGCAGGAAATACTACAGGCGGTAGTGATGGCACTGTTACCATTGAGTCTACTAAACTTAAACACGCTCATTTTGTCTGCATAAATAACGTGAGCCACCCTGTATTAAAATCTGCTCCTGCGGTTGCTAGAGCAATTCAAGTGTTTTGGGAAAAGCCCAGAAAGCCCTTGCCAGCGCCAAATACTACCCTAATTTCAGAGTTGACAGAGCATTTTCGTAACGTACAAGGTATCACCGATGCAAATTCGGCAGATGTACGATATTCCAATATCGTACATTCCTTTGCAGATGGAACTACTATCCGAACTTGGATAAATGGGTTTGGTATCTACCATGTATTTATTGTCAATTTAGATAGAAGATGCCAATATGCTGGATTTGTTGGCTGGGTACATATTGCTGGTCTGGAAACAGCTATAGATAAAGCAAAAAAGATATTTTGAGATTATTAATCACCACAACCACTAAGCAGCAACCTCCAACTGTTTCGGCTCCTTGGGCTTCTTCTCAAATACTTGAATATTCGCATCTTCAAGCACAAAGCCCTGCTCAGTTGCTTGTCCCAACTTACCTGCGATCGCTGCTACCCACATCGGGAAATTAGCCTGAGCATCCTCAAGCTTTTTGAACACTTTCGGCTTAACAGTGACAGTGAAAATCCGACTATCACAATCAAGATTAAAAGTTATCCATCCATTCGTATCCTTAGAAGCGATCGCAGGTAACTCATTGATTTTGATAGTTAATTCAAGCTTGCCTTGTACTGCCATATTTACGTTTTGAGATTAAGAATAGATCGCCATATTCTAGCATCAACACTATACATAGCAAGGATTTACTACTGTGACGACTGAATAGCGATCGGGGTGGCTATTTTCAGAACCGATAAAGCTAACTTTTAATACCAAATCTGGTGTACAACATTTCTCTTAAGACACTATTGGCACGTTCTACGAACTCATCCTCTGTTTCAATCTCTAATGGCACATCAATACAGTCGCTAAATTGAGATATAAATTTTTCATCTCGAACTAGATTAGAAACCTTCTTTGAAAATTCCTTTTTTTCGTTGCTTGGAACTGAAAATGGTGTCAAAAGACTGCTAATTGCTAATGTTAAGGAAGTCTCAATGGCTGAGAGCGATGTATTAGATGCAGGTAAAGTCTTATTTGATGACTCTTTAGCCTCATTCATAAATTCTTTAAAAGTACTCATATTTATTCCTTATTTATTCCTTTGACTTTTCCATTTTTTATAAAAAGAACGAAGTAACTCTTCAAATGCTTTAACAACTGTTTCAATTATTTGACGTTTTGTTTTCTCATCTAAGCGATTCCACAGTTGCCAAAACCATGCGACTAATTCCAACAACCAACCAATTATCATCGCTCATCCAACAAATGACTTTAAAATACTGTTTCAGTATTATTGCACTTCGACAAGCATTAATTCCATCTCAGAGATCGCCCATTCAATAAAAAGCAACCCTAACCAATCGCTTCAAATTACTTTTATTTAACAAAGTCCAACAATTGTTAAACTTCGATTAATCCCATATCAGCGATCGCGTCAGCACTGATATCACCTATCAGATTACATATTAAACAGTTTCTTAAATCGGTATCTAATCCCTCCAGATACTCCTTAGCGCCTCCATTTTGCCAATAGTCCAACAATGTCAAACAATGTTTACTGACTAAGCTAGGATGTGCCATAGAAAAGATTTTAGCCTGTTTCTTATTCCTTATCGCTAGGCTTACCATTGCAAAGCCTAGCGATTGTGTAACTATGTCTAACATTGTTTAACCTCTAGCCAATACTCGACTAACTTGCATAGGTTGCCACTGACAACCGCGCTTTGTAGTTATGCCTTGGTTATTCAGTTCATCAGCGATCGCCTGTAAATTTGCCCCGTCTGCTTTCATTGCTTGGATAAGTGCGATCGCCTCATGCTCCTTAGCAACCTTAACCAATTTCTTATCTACCATTGTAAAGCCGTAAGCAGGTGATCCGCAATGTTGCCCTTGTTCCTTTTTATGTGCCATTGCCATGATGGTACGCTCTGAAACTTGATCGCGTTCGAGTTGGCTTAGAGCAGCCGTCATGTTTACAAAAAACTTACCTAATGCTGACTGTGTATCAAGTTTCTCGACAATGCTATGCAAACTAGCGCCATGTGATTCTATTTCAGAGATTAGGTTAAGAGCATCAAGAACTTTGCGAGATAGTCTGTCCAACTTATAAACCACAAGTGCAGATGCTTCATTGTTAGACAACATTGTTAAACATTGTTGCAAACCATCGCGCTCGGTATTCTTAGCAGACTTGCCAGCATCACAAACAATCTCGACTAACTCTAAATCATTCAGTTCGCAGTATGCCCGAATTTTTGCGCTCTGTGCATCTAAGCTCACGCCCTCTGTTGCCTGTCCCTCTGTACTAACTCTGATGTATCCGATGGCTTTCATTTGTTTAACTTTGGTTTATCATATGTTTAACATTGTCTAACTTTTATCCAACATTGTCAAGTAATTGTTTGACATTTGTTAGACTTTGTTTAACACAAAGGAACGGTTTTGTTAAATAGGGTTTTGTTTAACATTCTGTTTAACTTTGTTGGACATAAGCTATAATGTAAACATGAGTTAGACAATGTTAAACATTATGACTAAAGATCCTAATTTTGTTTCGGTACGGTTGCCTGATGACGTGGCGTTCTGGTTGAGAGAGTATGCCACTGTTAATAAGTTGATTAGAGCGGACAAGCCAAATATGGGCGGCTCGATCATTACGATCATTCGTAGTGTGATGCAAGGTCAAACAATTTCTAACAATGTTGGACAATCTAGCGCCGCCCCTAATGTGGATATTCAAGCGATGGTTAATGAGGCGATCGCGCCGTTGGTTGCCAGATTAGAAGCACTAGAAACTAATCACAGTGAGGCAACAGCACCCGCAAAAAAGTTGAAGATAGTCGCTTAATCGAACTTGAAACCGAAATTAAGCGGCTTAATAATACCATTGCTATCAAAGACAATGAGATTGAACACCATAAAAAGGAGATATCGAATAAGACACATAAAATAAATGATTTGCAGATCGAAATACAGGATTACCACCGTGATCAACTAGAAAAAAATGGGATCTCTCTACCCCCTAGGGAGGAAACAGTTTTAACTATTTCTGGCAATTTTACGCAAAAGGAGTTAGATAAGGCGGGTAAAAAAGGAACTAATAAGCAATCCTCTAGAAGCGAACGTATCGCAGATTCTACGATTGAAAAATCCTTTGATGAAATGCTGCAAGCATTGGCAATCCCAAAAACGGAAATTAAGGCTTTATCTGGGGCGCAAAAACAGACACAATTCGATTATGTCAAACAAAGAATTTTTGAACAGACTGGCGAAATTTGGAAATGGGAGGGCGCTCCTAAAGATGGTAAATGGGTAAGGGTTAACAAGGCGATCGCCGCGACTAAAAAGCAAATTACCTACAGACTTAACAATGATGGCTCTGTGGTTTTGCGATCGCTTGCAGGCACTTCGATTAAGCTACTTAAACGGATGAGTGATGATGAACTAAGAGAGATCGGGCTGTTCAAAACTTTGATTGGCAAAGATGAAAAATTCTTTCCTAACGATGAAACTCTAGAATTGCAATATCAAGAAAAGGCGATCGCCGCGTCCACTAAGCCAAATTGTCTGACCCGCCCCGAAGCTTTGGCGATCGCTAAAAACTTTGGTTTCAATGGCACTGGTCAAAATCTGTACGACTGGGCTAAGGCGGCTCTAACTGCTAAATCGGAGGAGAGCAAAATTGCCAATAGTGAGAAGTTAGCTGCTGTTGGTTTGGTTGCTGTATTCACACCTGAGAAGAAACCTACATGGAAACCGATTTAGAAATTTTACATTGAGGCATAGATGTCCCCCCTAAGCAAACTTGTACGCATAAGCATCTTTGCGGTGAATCGCTTTGATGTGATTCCGAGAAACGCTAATTAGCTTTCCATCGCTCAATTGGATATCAAAACTGCGTCTAGGCTCAAATCGAACAGAGCTTAACCGTACATTAAATAGCCCAGAATGCTTGCCAGATATAACTGAAACAATGTCACCAGTGTTCCAGCCTTTGACTTTTCGCTTAGCACGGTATCCTTTACGAGGGAATCCATACTTATCGCTCTCAATCATTTGGCGGTTGCCTACTCCAGTTGCCTTAATTAGTAATGGTTGACTAGTTAGTACCTGTAAATTCTCAACTTGACCGACACAAGCAGCATCAAGCCAATGGGTTTTAGGTAGATTGAGGCGAGTTCTATTGAACTTAGTCAGACCGCCTGAAGCAGTAGTAACAGGTAAGCCAGTAGTTTTGAGAGCATTGAACAATGCCCAACGGGTAGAATTTACAGCCGCCGCATCTTTAAGGGGACATTTAGCTTGCGCTGTTATCTTTTCCAAAACATCAGGCTTTTTAGCCAAGAAATCAGTGATACTTTGCACTCCTTTTTTAACATTACAACGCTCACAGGCAAGGCATAGATTAGAAATACGGTTAGATCCGCCTTTAGATTTAGGATGAATATGTTCTACTTGCAAGGGTACATTTTTAGTACCGCAATAAGCACATTTTCGATCCCATTTTTCAAGCAGATATTCACGGACTTCGTAGCCTTGCAATTCGCCTTGCTGATATTCAATCCCTGATATTTCAGGATTATCAATCTTCTGCAAGTCAAACCGAACCAACTCAGAAACGATTGAACCGATAGGTGCAAACTTAATAAATTTGCGTACCCAAGTCATGATTGTTAAAATCCTATGCTCAAGACTTGGAGCTAACCAACCTTTAGGACGGGTGCGGTTTAAGAATCTGGCTTGACGGTAACGAGTTTTACGATTACGTCTAGCACGTCTTAGAGTTCGGCGCAATTCAAGACTATTTTTGATAGCTTGACCGCGATGACTAAGCTCCGCACCAAAGATAACTTTCTCACCTTGTACTAATGCAAGTCCCGTTGTTTTGGAGCCAGCATCAATCTTTATCTCAATTGGTTCTGGATTCGCGATCACTTCCTTTTTTAAAATAATAGTGAATGGAAATCTACGAAATACCGCAGCTTTGCCAGAATTTAGCAATGATCTCGCCATTCCTGCTTTGCAGGGAGTTAGCGATTTACGATTGATATCTAAAACGAAAATATGATTTGTAGACATTGTTGCGTCTCTTCTAATTACTTGTAAAGTTTGCCTCGTCAATGTTATCGGTCGGTACTTTCTCCTAAACACTGACTTTATAAAACCCGTTGTCTGTTTAATTTAGAAGTTATAGAAGCTCTAGGCTGGCAAGCACCCAGAGGTATGAACTTTAACGCTTACCGATAACGTAGTCAGTTAAGACTTAGACTGGACACCGAAACTAAGATTAAATAACTTTAGCTAGGTTTTTCTGGTGTCAACCCCGAAGCCATCGCTCACCCTAAAATGAAGTATACACTTAGCGATCGCCTCAATGATTGGCAATATTCCCAAACTTTTTTTTGCCAAAACAGCTTGACATTTTGAGGATAAAAAACACTAAAAAATAGCGCCAACGTCCCTAAAATCCCAAAATGATAAAGAGGTTAAACCCTTTTGGGTAAAGGGATACATTGAGATCTCAACTAAATTCACTCCTTTAAAAAAGCAGGAAGACTATGTGCAAAAAATAGCTCGATCCGATCCCTTTTACGATCTACCAATTTCAGAAATTTCTAAAATTGCAGATCTTGCGATCGCGAAAAGACTTGGCTTTTAAGATTTGACATCGTTAATTGCTTTTTCAAGAATAGCGATCTGCTTCTCAAGTTCGGCAATAAGCGGCAGATGTCGTCTCTCACCAATCTCTCGAATCCCACCGCTTATAGTTTCACCGAGATTTGAAATACCCTTGCCAAGCCCACCAACTAAATCTCCTGCGATCGCAGTGAATGGAGAAGCTTTTAAGCCTTGACCAGTAGTATCTGCTGCTCCGCTAATCCCATCAAAAACAGTTTTTGTGACTCCTGCTCCAGTTTCAGTATTACTATGCCATTGAAGGTAAGAACCTTTCTCTTCTTCAAAAGCTCGAACGACTGCCCAAGCTTCATCAACTGTCATTTGCAGTCCTTTGTAAAAAACAGGTAAAACTTGTGGGACTGCCCCCAACTTGTCGCGATGTGATTTAACCGTATCTTCAGCAATTTTTATGCAATTCATGGTTTGTAAATTTTATGTGAGCTTGAATTTAATATCTCTTAATTTCAACCAAAACAACACAAGTTTTTTTAGCCAAGAGGGTTATGTGCAAATAAATTAATTTTCGTATTTTTCTTTATATTCTTGAATTTTCTGGCAAGCTTTTTGTCCTGTAATCGCTTTTTCTCTTGCCTCAAAAGCTTCTTTCCTAAGTTTGTCATTGCGAGGATCTGCTTTAGAATCCCTTTCCATATATTCAGCGATTCGGTAAGTAGTGTCAAACAGTACACACTCCAACTCGTAGCCTTTTGCCTCCGATCGCGCCGCCTTTTTTTCTTCCTCATACTTAACACTGTTGACCCATGCGATCGCACCGATAGATACCAATGCGATCGCGCCAATTGCCACAAACTTATTTATTTGCATAAATTCACCTGTTATTTAGGATTTAGATTTTATCTTAAAACTTTCTTGACTTTTGAGATCTCAAAAGTCAGTTTTTTAAATCAGCGTGAAATCTCAACTAAAAATATTCAAGATTTTCTAGCCATGCGATCGCCTGTTCAGTTTGCGATCGCTCATCAGCTTTCAACCAAGGCATTAACAATTTAGCCTTGAGAATTGCTAATTGAGATCGCGCCTTACTCGGATCGGCGGTTATAATCGCCTTGACGTTTTCCAATGTTGACGGATTTTGTCGCGGCGGTTCCTTTGGTTTGTACCGTTGATTGTTTGCCCCACCTGTTTCTGACTTACAAATTGAGGCGATCGCCACCTGTTGCTCAAAACTCATGATTGGCTTCAACTCATTGACAGGCAAGGGTTCTAGGTTTTGTTGTGAAAATTTGGAGACTCCGATTTCTGGATTGAGGTTAGATTCGTTTAAATTTTTCTCTTCAGGTTCAGATATAAACACTTCATTAGGGGCTGTAACTGTAACGCCGCTTTCTACAACTGTTTCAGCGCTTTCTGCTTTTTCGCAAACCTCATTATTTTCTACATCAAAATCACTGTATTCATTGCTAGAAGCCGCGTTACAGTTTTTTAATAGTGGTTGCCATAGCTCCTTAAATTCATATAACGGGGTTGGACTACATTTTGCGATCGCCCTGATAGCTGTAATTAGATCTCTGGTACGCTCAAAAAGTTGACCGCCTAATTGTTGGACTGCCAACATAACCCGATCTATTAACGGTGTTTTTGGCTCCTTAGTTTTAACAGCGCGATCGCCAGTGGTAAGCCCTGATTTACTGCCATAGGGATAATATTTAGCCATGACATTTTTAGCTATATCCAACGCACGGCGATCAACTTCGTGAGCATGGCTTGAGTACTCATAAAACCCATTACAGCTTTTAGACTTCGTGGCAGTGTACTCCGCTAACTCAGATAGATCGTCAATGCCTAGGAATATCCGACCATATTGGGCGATCTGAAACATTAGCTCGTTAGTTTGATCCTCGCCTGTCCATCCTGTCGCAATCCTGCTTTCGAGATTAGAGCGCCATTTATTACCCTTGCCTGTTTCCTGATATTTAAAGTTTTTAGGTCTTGGTGCTGACGCGATCGCCTTATTCAAAACCTTCATATCTTGAGAGGCGGCGGCGTTTTCCCAAGCAATTAGAAATGATTCTAAGGATTGTGAGTATGGCTCGTAATTGCTATCAAGTAAGTAGCTACCCTCTTGCAATGGCAATCTAAGACCATTAAATAAAGTCTTGGTTGCGTCTGAGTATGCTTTCACATTAGGGAATGTCTCAAGCGTACCGCCTTTAATTATTAGTCCTGCTTTCTCTAGTTCATGACGCGCAGCACAAGCCAAGTTAAACGAGTTGACGAATTCAGGCAATGGGAAATATAGGTGCAGCCCTGTCGAGTTACTGGACTGCATAAGAATATATCCCGCTAATCCTATGCCCTCCATTACGCCCAAAATCTTTTTATAGCCTTGTTCATCGTTCGCGGGGTGGTATTGGCTACCTGAATCAATATCAAGTACTAGGCGATTGGTTTCAGTACCAAACCTCACACCAATGATCTCGTCAGGCGATCTCAATTTCTGGATTAAATCTCGTGGCGACAGTGGATATTTAGAGTTAGTGTGCCAGCCGTCAAGATCTTTAAATATCCAATCCCATAGGTGAGGGAATAGCGCCGCGAATTCTTGCTCAATAGGATCGGCGGGTAGTAGGTTTTTAGAGTTCCTTGCAATAGTCCCAACCATTAGCGATCGCCTCCTGTTGCTGCAAGGCGATCTACCTGTTTGCAAATCTCAAATTGAGATTGATAAGACTTAATGTTAGAATGTTTTATAGACATTGGTGGTTGACCGTTTTTTGTGAATGGTCAACCGCTTTCAGCTTTTAAGAAGGGAATTTGGTAGTAAAGGCAAAGCACTTTTATCGAAAAGTGTTTTGTTTTAAAGTTTTTTTGGTGTAAAGTGGAAAGTATAAAAGCGATCTGCTCTTGACAATATTTTTTGTTGTCAGGTGCTGTTAGCACGAGCAGTCTACTTGTTTTCCTTTACTTTTACTGTCCATTGTCCCTAATTAATTGGCTTTGGCGGTTGCGTTACCTAACAATCAAGTTCCTCTGCCAAGATTTGTTGATTGTTAGAAAATTTGCTTAATTTAGAAAAGCTGCAAGTTTTAATAAAAAACTTGTGGCTTTTCTGTTTGCATATAAATAAATTAGCGTGTTTTTACCGTAAAAAACACATTTTAAAATTTAGAAGAGTTTAGTTTAGGCGGCTACATCTTGTTTGAGTAAATTTCTTGCAGCAGCTCTCAGATATTCAGAGATTGTTGTTCCGCGATCGCGTGCAGCTTTATGGAGAATGTCACGATCATCTAGAGTTGCGCGAAATCCGACCATCGTAGTTCTTGGGGTACTTTTTTCGGAAAGTGTTGCAGGAAGCATTAGTTTCTCCTCTGTTAATAAAATTAAGTATGAAGCGTATTTTGCAGTTTTGCGAGAAGTGGCGATATTAGCGAAAATAAAGCTGGCGAATAGAAATCTGAGATCTCAGAATTAGAGTAATAATGCGATCGCTCACATAAATCTCGCTTAATGTCCTTCAACCCCAAAGTCAGCCGCGATCGCCATTTGGCAAACCATAAGGATCGATACCGTTTTGTTTAAGCAGTGACTCAAAATAATCACGCTCTTTACGGATATCGTCATCGATCGCAAATCCTTCACCCAAATTAGCAAGGTCACTTTCGAGAGATTTGATTCTTGCTGTAGTGATGTCGTTGCGCTCTTGTTCAGTGCGAACTACACCAAAAGCATTATCAAATCTACGCTCTAGGGATTCTAAAGTGAGAGCAGTTGCTAGGGCAAAAGCTTGTTTATTGCCTTGCAAACATTCCCACTGCCAATAAAGTCCAACAATTTCAAGGTGAACACCTCTAATTCTTGTTTGTCCTTTGTTTCCTTCATCACTGAGTTCAACAATGAATAAATCAGGATTATAGGCTGTGTCTAATATGGGTGAAGTTAGACTTTCTGGCAAAAAGTTTGAAGTGCTTCCCGCCTCTTCTAGCAAGCGTTTGAGTGCCTTAGAACGCAGAAAGTTTGAAATGCCTTGAGCTTCTTTGCCAACAGAGTTAGCAGATTGGCTCAAGGACATTCGATAGCTACCGTCTGACAACATGAAAGCATCAACGGTTAACCCCCCGATCGCCACAGTAGCGCGGTTTGCTTTAATTGACTCACTCATGACTTTTTAGCTTTGGTGCGAGTGACTGATTTGCTAGGATTTGCTTTACTCCATTCATCGATAATTTTGACAACTTGTTGCGCCATAGATCGCCGCTCATCATCAGCTAATCGGGTTATTAATTCCCATTGTTCATCTGTGAGAGGGACAGGTAGCCGTCTAGTAGTCATGATTGGCGATGTTGAATCGTTTTGCATCATATATATTAGCGTCTATATCCAGAATCAGCGTGACTCACATTGACTCGGATAGATTAGCATGAAAAACATCAAAGCGATCGCTTAATCTCGTAA
The DNA here is from genome assembly GCA_043755885.1 of Pseudanabaena sp. Classification (GTDB taxonomy): domain Bacteria; phylum Cyanobacteriota; class Cyanobacteriia; order Pseudanabaenales; family Pseudanabaenaceae; genus Pseudanabaena. Next base: position 10,589 of record JAYUSC010000512.1, read on the forward strand.
AGTTCTGCAATCTCGTAATTTTGGCTAACTTAGCCCTGAAAGTAGTCATCATCAAGGTAAAAATCTACCTTCGTATTGCTGAATCGTTTTTGTTACAAATATCTAGACTAAATGGATAGTTTTTAGGTTGGATCGAGGTAAAATTTTAATGAGGACAAACTTGCTTACAGCTTTAAAAGAAGAATGAAAAATTTAGGCTTGGCACTGCTGTCATTTACTGCAATCTCGATATCTCAAGCACCTGTAATCGCTGATATTCTGCCTGTCAATCTACCTATGTGTCACATGATTACCAGTAGGGGGATAGTACTTAATTTGGATTATATGTGCGGAGGAGTTAAGACTACAGCTACTTACACCCCAATCATTCAGAGGGGTTCGACTGTATCATCAAGAAATCGTTGTCGCTTGTTAGAGTCTCAGAACAAGTTAGCTCGATCAACGGTTTCGCTCAGGGAATCTGAGTTTAATGCCCTCACCAGAATCTATGATCGCGAACAAGCCGCTATCCGCAACGCAGGTGGCACAGGCAACTTTGCTGATTTGGAACTTGAGGAGAAAAAGGACAGCCTTGCCGAAAAGCTTGCCGTATTAAAACTCAACGCTCTTACGGAACAGCAGAAATTTAGGGCGGAATGTTATTAAATATGAATTTATTCAAGATTGTAGATAGATTTCTATTGGCTTCTCTAATTGGTATTAGTGTTTATGCTTGTCAAACTACTAGCCCATTATCTTCTCTCCTAATACCACCTGCTTTCAGTGAAACGGTTCGTGATGCTAGAACAGACACCTTATTTGGACAAGCTAGGAATAAGTACACCAAAAAAGACTATAGAGGGGCGATCGCTGACTTTAACAAGTTTCTTCAAATCGAGCCAAGCAACGCTCTAGCCTATTACTACCGTGGTTTAGCAAAATCTAGTTTAGGAGACAAGCAAGGTCTAATTACAGACTTCTCTAAACTCATCCAACTCGAACCCAAGTACGCAGAAGCCTATACTATTCGGGGAAATGCCAAGTTTGATTTAGGAGACAAACTTGGCGCTATTGCTGATTTCTCTGAGACTATTAGGTTAGCCCCGAATAATGTCAGTGCTTACAGACTTCGTGGTTTAGCAAAATCTAGCTTAGGAGATAAGCAAGGGGCGATCAATGATTACAACACAGCTATCCGACTAAATCCGAATGATGCCGATTCATACATTGTCCGTGGATTAGCGTTGTCTGATTTAAAAGATTATAAAGGGGCGATTGCTGACTACAGCACACTTATTCGACTTAGACCTGACTCTGCAAATGCTTTCTATTCCATTCGTGGAATCGCAAAGTACGATTCAGGAGATAAGCAAGGGGCTTTAAACGACTACAATTCAGCTATCCGTCTTAAACCTAATAAGGCAAGTAATTATTCTTTTCGCGGAAATGTAAAACAAGATTTAGGAGATATACAGGGTGCAATCAATGACTACAATGTCGTTATTAGCCTCAACCCTAATGATACAGAGACTTATCACATTCGTGGGAATGCAAAGCGTAAATTAGGCAATACTCAAGGTTCTCTCTCTGACTACAACACAGCTATCCGTCTCAAACCTGATTTTGCTGATGCTTACATTAGTAGGGGGAGCGCAAAATTTCTATTCGGAGACAAGCAAGGGGCATTAGCAGATTATCGGATCGCAGCAAAACTCTATCAACAACAAGGAAAGAATGATCGCCATCGTGACACTTTGACCCTTATTCAGAAATTAGGAGGCTAACTGCCTAATCAGGACGATATAAAAGCAAGAATCTAAAATGAAAATCAACAAATTTGTAGCTATTGGGGTAATTGCATTTACTGTAATCAGTGCGATCGGCAACCAATCAGCAATCAGCAAGTTTATCAGCACCATTACAAGCGATCGTGGACTATGTCAAGCGCAAAGATGAGTTCATATCAGCAAGACAAGTTCAAAGCGGAATTGCTATTTTTAAGCAAAGCAAAGCGGATGAGATTCGAGAATATTTTAAGTATCTGGCTACGCTTGGTTATGGTGTTACTCGTGGCTCCGATGATAATTTGGAGTTTAGTGCGGGTTAAAAATATGGCAGAAATTAGATGGTTTAGGATTGCGATCGCCACGGTGATTATGTTGGCAGTATTAGCCGCCGTCACCTATTGGCAAGCTCAGCAAAATCCGATAAATGATACCGCTATCGATCTAAGCGTTCCTGGTTGCATTGCCAATTTTGCCCCTGATGGTTCGAGTGAGGTTATTAAATTTGGCGATTCGCGTTGTCCTAAATTTTGAATCTCACGGAAGAATTTTTTAAATAACAATTTCCACTATTTGAGTTTTATTTTGTGAAATGTTTGTGACGTATTTTTGTTTTTGTCATCACAAGTTTGTGCGGTTTTACACTGTTCTTGTGTTTTTCGGTAACGCGCTAACAACGAGTTTGCGTCATTTGCGGTATGTGTAAAAATCTCGGCAAGCTATGTTGCTTGTCGGACAAGAAATCGCACTAACGTTTGATTTTTATCCGACCGCAACACGACCGCTTGCCAAAAGGGACACCCCTTTGGATACCCCGTCACAAACTTGGTAATAACTTGGTACAAATAAAATTATTTTTTGTAGGACTTGTAGGACTCTTTGATAAAGATGGGAATAGAAATTTTTAGAATGAAACTTAACTAGGGCGATCGCATAATTTTGGCTAACCTAGCCCCTCAAACTAGTCATCAACATAAAAATCTACTTTCTACTGCTGGATCATTTTGGGATCGGCTTAGGCTAAAATTTTGGAGAAATGATCGCAATTTTAGTAGAATCCAAAGTATTTTTAACAGCCTTTTGAGCTTATCAAACCTAAATTAATCAGGAGTAGCACACCTAATGACTCACAAAAATTGGGAACGGGGCGATCATATTTATTTCAAATGTGGTGGCTATACTCACCATGGAATTTACTGCGGAGATGACAGAGTAATTCATTACGGTAGAAAAAAAGAAATTTGTGAGACTTCATTAAGTGATTTTGCTAAACACCGTGATGTATCCGCACAGAAATATGAAGATGCAGATTCCGCAGATATAGTTGTATCAAGAGCAAAGGAACGACTGAGCGAGAGAAAATATAATCTTTTATTTAACAATTGTGAGCATTTTGCTACATGGTGTAAAGTCGGTCGAAGACGATCTAGACAAATTAAAAAGCTACCTAAAACTGCTATCAAGTTCTTATCTCATCATGGGAATAAATTTATTAAAGAAGTTGGTCATCAATCTGAAAAGCCTTTGAAAATCTTATCTAAAAAGGCAAAATCAATTTCCAAAAGCATTCTTTAGAAAAGTCTGTAGAAAACAAATAGAGTCTCTGAGAGAGCCTATGTAGATTCCCTATAGACTATTCAGTTTTTTAGTTAAGCCTGCTCACAAAATTTGGCACAGAGGTTTGTAAAACATTGAGTAAGTCTGTAACCGACATGGGTGGCTTTTTCAAATCACTTGCCTGAGTCTGGAGAAATTGCCTGATCACTAGTCAGTTGGTACAGCAGTCTCGCAACAAAATCTATAAGACTTTGGTGATTTATGTACTTTATAAATATACATAAATCACCAGTACATGATATTTAAACTATAAAAAAGAGAAAGCTTAATGGCACAAAATCCTATGGAAAAACCACAAAAAAAGGGGGCTGGCAGTCCAACTGGGAACAGGGAGAAATATGCGTCACCACAATATCGCGACACCCTTTCGAGATGGACGCATCGAATCATATCAAAGGAAGGATTTAATCTAGTTGATCGCACTTTCGGCGAATACATGACTAAATTCATAAAACATTTTGAATTTAGTACAGGGCAGAAATGTCGAGTGAGGGAGGGTGGTAAAAACGGGTATGCTGGCAGATGGAAAGCGGCGAATGAAACACCGTCGTTTCAACAGCTTGAAGAAGATTCTTGGACTTTACACTTTATCTCGTTTTGCATCACAGGAGAGTTATATTCGGATTTCAACGTTACCGAATACCTAGAAACTGGCAATGAATCTCTGTTGCCTCGTCACGCATGGGAATATAAAAAGATCCCTTTGCCTAGTTCAAATACTTCAAGTACTGGTATCCCAAGTCCAGATATCGAACTCCGCTTAAAAAGATTGGAGGATCTAGTGTCTACGATACAGGAGGAAATAAAAACAATGAAGTTCCCAAGTTGTCCTGAAACTCCTCCTCAAATCGAATATGCTGACAAAATTGAAGAGAAATCCAGTGGTTTATCAATAGAAAATTCAGAAAATATTGAGGTTGATAGAGAGGATATTGAGTCTAAATTAGACTTTAATCCAAAAGATTTGACAGATGCTAGAGAGCGAATTGAGAGAGAGATTCTTTATCGTCGAGGTCAGAAAAAATTTCGTGATGACTTATTAAAAGCCTATGGCGGACAATGTGCGATTACTGACTGCGATGCAAAAGATGCCCTAGAAGCAGCACATATATTTCCATATCGTGGTGCTGACACAAATCACGTTAAAAATGGTTTGCTACTTCGTGCCGATATTCATACCCTGTTTGATTTTTACCTGATTTCGATTGATCCAAATACTCTCAAAGTTGTTATTTCATCTACTCTACTCAATACCTGTTACAAGGAACTAAACGACAAACCACTAAAATCTCCGAAAAATGGTGCTCGTCCATCACTTGAAGCGATCGCAGATCATTATACAGACTTTATTGCTTACAAAAAATAAGTAGCGATCGCCTTGAGATGAGATTATTTGAGAAGCGATTGCAGTGACTAAAAACTAATTACCGTAAAGCCTCTCTAACAGTTTCGATAGGCAGAAAAACAGACAAAGTTTCATCAAAAGGGATAAAACCAAATTTCTGAATATAGTAACCCTGCTTAATCTGGTTACTAGGATCGATACGGATCGCATAAATAGCCATATTTTGAGCAATATCAAGGATTCTCAAAAAAGCATCTCGCATCAAAACCTGACCGATACCCAGCCCCTGACAACTTTTATTTACCGCCAACTTACCAATTAAAGCCACAGGAATCGGATAGCTGGGGAGCTTGTCTTTATTGGGAAATGACTCTGGAAAATCGATCAAGCTCGCACTGAGAGTGTAATAGCCAAAAACTTGCAGATCATCAGCGATCGCCACAAAAGTTTTAGCAACTCCTAACAGATCATTTTTGAGAGCATATTGCTTGATATATCTCGATAGCTCCAACTCATCATCAGCATCGCCACAATCAAAAGCCAACTTTCTTAAACTACTTTTTGTGAAACCACAGTCAGCTAAAGACTTAATTACATAGCTCATGAACTATTAAACTGATCCGCCTTTTAACAGGGCAATTAACGCACTCGATGGTTTAGGAGGATTTACCATCATGTCCACAAACTTTTGCGCGTCATTTTCAGACAACACTAATACTTGATTGTTATAAGAGGCTCTCTCAAGGCTTTGAGACTGTACCGACTCTCTAGCAAGCCTAGAATTGCCAAAACCACGCATGAGACGTTTCCGCACCGAAAAACTCGATGCAGACCTACAAAATTTACGGTTTACCTGTAAGGGGATCTGAGACTCCATTATTTTGTCCTGTCCTAACTCGCTCTCATGCCTAACACAAGTTTTACACACTCTAGCAACTTGTCCCACAATTTGACACGGTTTTATATCAAATTGTGAGGCAAGTTTTTTAAGTGAAATGTTGATTATTAGGGTCATTACAATATCATTGCGTCATCTTTTAGATACTGTAATGATATCAAATCGATATTTTATAAGACTCTTAGTGATATATATTAGATATCAAATTTCTGAAAGGACTTATATGATAATTGCCTGTGGTGGGATTAAAGGTGGGGTCGGCAAAACAACGATCGCCACTAATTTAGCAATCATTCGTGCAGCCAGTGGCGCAGATGTTTTACTACTCGATGCTGATGATCAAGAAACCTCCAGCGACTTCACGATTGTTCGTAACGAGACTTTGGCGGATAAAGGTGGGGCTGGTTACACCTCTGTAAAACTACATGGGGCAGCAGTAAGGACTGACACCCTCAAGCTATCTAGCAAATACGATGACATTATTATTGATGTCGGCGGACGGGACACCGCAGGGCAACGCGCCGCCCTCTCAGTTGCTCATGTTTATATCGTGCCTTTCCTGCCAGCAAGTTTTGATGTGTGGTCATTGGAAAAAGTCGGAACTTTGGTACAGGAGGCGATCGCTTTTAATCCAGATCTCAGAGCTTATTGCTTATTAAATAGGGCTGATGCTCAGGGGCGTGACAATGAAGAAGCGATCGAGGTCGCTGATGGGATTGAGGGACTTACCTATCTTCAAGCCTTGGTTGGCAATCGCAAAGCTTTCCGCAGTGCATCGGCTCAAGGATTAGCGGTAACTGAGTTAAAACCTGTTGATCCTAAAGCCGTAGCTGAAATAATGGCTTTATACGACCGCATCTTTTCTATATCCAATTAGCATCTTTATGATATCAATTAGATATCTTTAACATATTTTAGTTACATCCTATCGATGTGTAAATGAGTTCATAGTGAGATTAAATCGATGGCAATTAAAAAGAAACCTAGCGCAACACCTGCGGTAACTGTTGAAGATTTTATTGGGGCAGGGGGACAGCCTCCTGCGGATATTCGGGAAGGCGAGGTAGTTTCTAACAAAACAGAAAAATCTTTAAAGCTACGTCTCGATGAGGCTTTGCTTCAGGAGATTGATGAGGTAATCAGCAGCAAGCGTCCATCTCCTAGTAGGCATCATTGGATCGTATCGGCGATCGTGGAAAAGCTAGATCGTGAGAAATCAAAATCAGGTCAAAATGATATCTAAATGATGTTGTTTTGACCGAAGCCTTTAAGCAAATTTCTGTTTGTTGAACAGGACTAAATCAAGCTTCAACAGGTGCAGACGGGATTAAGTACATCAAGGCTCTATTCTCTGATTGCTGTTTGCCCACTGGAGCTAGTAGAGTCCATTCCCGAAAACTTATCCCCAGTTTTGAAATAGCTTTCACCTCAAACTGATAAGCCTCAAAACGTTGAATCGTTTCAATCATCGACTCCATAGTTACAAAAACCTTTGGAAGGCGATTCATTGCTTCGGTTCTCATTTCTCGTTTATTTCCCCACGCACTGCCCTGAACCTCAGATTTAGCCACAATTGCCTGTGGCAGTTTACTCACCCATTGATAGTCTGATTCGCTACCTTGATCCTTTTTGAGACTAAAAATATTATCCCGTTGCATTTCAAATACAGCAGCAGCATCTAGACTTGGATCAATCCACTGATAAACTTTTGTGAGTTTGCTTAATCCAATTTCATTCTTAAATTTGGGATGTAAATAAGCTGCGGGATTGGAAGTAAGGAGGATATCAAGATATTTACGAATGCGATCGCTAATCACCTTATATCCTGCCTCTAAACGCTGCAAAGCGACATCAGACTCTTCTAGTTCTAAATGACATCGCGCTTCGGCAATATAGGCTAGAGATAGTGTTAACAGATATTCGTGGACGAGTTTACTGCGTTGTTCCAGTTCCTTGTCTATGTAATCTAGATAAATATGCTCTGCTTCTAGAAACCGATTGATAGCTTGAATTGCCATACTTTTACGGACTTCTAATTGGTTCATCGAAAAAGCATTAGTTGCTAAATCAAGAGCAGCACGGAAGTTAGCATAAAACCCTAGATCGATTTTGCGATCAATTTTTTCTAAAGTCTTCTGAATTTTTTGTAAGCGTTCTTCTAAATCTTTGAGTTTATGCAACACAGCCGCAAAACCAATTACGGAAATACCTAAGTTGAGAATACTAGCACTAGATGCTATATCCGCTAACGATGTCAAATTATTCACTGAAGCATTTGGAACATCGCGCAGCCATGTAACGATAGGCTTAGTCCCCGCAACTTCTCGAATCACGCCCCCAGCGCGATAGTAAATGCCATCAGTCAACCCTTGAGCGATCGCGGCAGGTACTTCAAAGGTTGGGGTTAACGTAATCATGTCAATTTCACACTACAGTGTTCGCCAGTTTAATATATTTTTGTAGCAGGCGATCGCCTCTTTAATCTCTGTGAAAGTAAGGGACGATCCGCCCAATTATCGAATGTCGTTCCCTAAACTTACCCAGTTACTTTCCTGAAAAATAAGTATGTCAAGTGTTGATAAAACAAAATTTATAATATTTTCCCAACACGGACTAAGTGATACAAACAGGGAGATGCTTTCTTTAGCCCACAAAGTCGCGCCGCCAAATTCTCATGTTGTTGCGCCAAACTTGGGGATTGTGAAAACTTATTTCAACATCGAACCTTTAATCACTAAGGTTGAACA
>JAYUSC010000513.1:0-7609 GCA_043755885.1 Pseudanabaena sp.
GGTTCCTTATTTTACGGCAAGTCCTTTAGCGAACATTTTTCATCAACCAGTTAAACTTTGCTTCGGCTAGCTCTAAGTTGCCTAACATAGACTGACCAAATCCACCAAAATGTGATTCTAAGTTGTCAACATCATAGCCATATCCAAGACGGCTAACTGTCCCACGCAACCGATCAGAAAGGCACAGGCAAATGGCGCGATAAAATCGTGATGAAAAGTTTGTATCCTGTTGCAGTTTTGATAAAAGCTGCACTCTTGGTATTGATAGTACGACGCTTTCTTCTAGCGATCGCACACTAGCAAGAGGAGGTCTAGTGTCAATAAAAGATACTTCGCCTACAATTTCTCCTTCAGAAATTCTGGCAAGTTCTTTATGATCTTGGGATTCAATCGCTACACTAAACGATCCACTCACAACGATATATAGAGCTTCACTGATCTGTCCTTCTCGAATTAGTAGGCGATCGGGGGTAATTATTTCCCTTTTTCCTTTCTGGATAAACCAGTCAAGGTCACTATTATTGAGTTCACTAAAGAAAAGTAAAATTTTCTTCACATTCAACCTCTGTAACTGGATAAAACGTAAGAAGTAGTATTCTTGCAGATTCTTTTGTAAAAAGAGTCATGCTAATTAAAAAATTTAAGAAATAGTAGTTTTTTAATTTTTACATAGCGGTTCTCAATCTAGTAAGGTACATCTAAATACCTCGACACAATTAAAAACCCAGAACTAAAATCTGTACCGCCCACGCAGCGGGCGGTACAGATTTTGGGATTTTATATTTAATTGTGCTTAGCTACTTAATGCTATCTGCACAAGGGGCTTAAGCGCCTTGCCTGTAACTCACTAGCTTCGGTAATTGCGATCGCGATCGCAATGATGCTTAGCCTTAAGATAAAAGCGGCTCTTTGGGTCGCTTTTATCTTAAGGTTAAATTTACAAAATCAACATCATTTTTAGAGTTTTAGGCTTAGATAAATCTCCTTCAAATAAAACTTTGCAATTAGCATGAAGATGTCGAGCAATGTGATACAAAGCCTCGATTTCATCTAAAGCATTGATTTTAATCGCAATTTCTTCTAGAGAAAGCGAGACACTTGAAGTCTTCAATGCGTCAACAAGCTTTGTTTGCAAAGCAAGTACTTTTGCGCCAGCTTTTTTACCAGCTTCAACTCCAGGTTGATGGTAAGCATTGATATTCACCAAGGATGCATAAAAACTCACCGCACGCTCATAGAGGGCAATTAAGGCCCCCACAGTCAGTTCTGAAACAACTGGGATTGTGACTGTAATTGAATCTCGACCATTTTCGTATAGAGCGCTACGAGTACCTTGGAGAAATCCTAGTAAATAATCGCCTGAGACGACACCTGCTTCGATTTCTGGATGTGGCTTTGCCGAGTCCTGCAAAACTTCGATAAAAGTTGCAAAGAAGTTAGGGACACCTTCGCGCAGTTGCTGGACATAGGCATGTTGATCGGTGGAGCCTTTGTTGCCATAAACAGCGATCCCCTGATAGACAATATTGCCATCGAGATCTTTTTCTTTGCCGATCGATTCCATGACCAGTTGTTGCAGATAGCGACTAAACAACAAAAGTCGATCTTTATAAGGTAAGACCACCATATCTTTTTCGCCTTTACCGTTACCCGCAAAGTACCATGACATCGCCAGAAGCGCCGCAGGATTTTGGCGGATATCTTCAATGCGGGTGGCGGCATCCATCAAATTTGCACCACGCAGCATTTCGCGGATGTCAATACCTTGCAACGCCGCAGGTAATAAACCAACTGCCGAAAGTTCTGAAGTTCTACCACCAATCCAGTCATACATGGGGAATTGATCGAGCCAAGCATTAGCGATCGCATATTGCTCCAACGCACTACCGACACCTGTAATTGCGATCGCATGTTTCGTAAAGTCTAAACCTGCTTTTGTAAAGGCAAACTCGGCTTCTTTCATGCCATTAGCAGCTTCAGGAGTACCGCCCGACTTGGAAATAACCAACACCAATGTGCTGCTAAGGCGATCGCCTAGCAGATCTAGCACTAAGTCGATCCCATCGGGATCAGCGTTATCGATAAAACTGATTTTGAGAGGTACATCGGCTTTCGCAAAGCACTGAGCCACAAATTGTGGACCTAAAGCCGAGCCGCCGATGCCAATCGACAAAATATCTGTAAACTTGGGCGCACTTGGTGGATGGATGATCCCCGTATGCACTTTTTTGGTGAAATCTTCAATCCGATCAAGGGTTTCCGTAATATCTTTACGCAATTCTTCGGTAGGAGCGATTGCAGGCGATCGCAGCCAGTAATGCCCGACCATCCGCTGCTCATCAGGATTTGCGATCGCGCCCAACTCTAGCGCTTTCATATCTGCGAAAGCCTTGACAAACTTAGGTTGGATCTGTGTCACAAAGTCTGGCGTAAACCTGATCCGACTGATATCCACGTACATACCCAACTCTGAATGGTAGTACAGCCAGTCTTGATAACGTTGCCACAGTTCCACAGCCGCACTCATACGAACCTCACTTTGCTTTTTCTAAGATAGCTTTAAGATGCATAAACCCAATCGTAAGTGATAACTAGCAACCTTGTTTGCTGTTATTTCTACAGATTGCCAGATTGCGATCGCGGCTAGTTTTTAGATTTCGTATTTTTAGCGCTATCGGCGATAAAAACGCCAAAATCGGTTGTTAAGTCACATTAAGAAGTGCATCGAAGTTGTTTAGCTGATACCAGCAAAGTGTTATGGTGATCCCATAGCCAAATCAGCTATTCGGCGCAGTGGGGTAATTAAAAACAAGACTGCGCGTTCTCAATTTTTTAGCTGATTTGGAACTCAGAATCGAGGTCATAATATGAAACTTGTAATTCAAGGCAAGAATATTGAAGTCACGGAAGCCATTCGCGAGTACGTCGAGCAAAAGATCGATAAAGCGGTGAGCCATTTCCAAGCATTAACCACAGAGGTGGATGTACATCTGTCTGTGGCTCGCAACCCTCGCATTGCTTCGAGCCAATCGGCTGAAGTGACAGTGTATGCGAACGGATCTGTGATCCGCGCCGAGGAAAAGAGCGAGAATTTGTATGCAAGTATCGACCTAGTTGCTGACAAAATTTCTCGCAAGTTGCGGAAATTTAAGGAACGCAAGAGCGATCGCGCTGCGGCAAAAACTAGCGTGGCTGTTGCTGAGCAACCACCCGTACCATTGCCAGATGGTAATCGTGTCGTTGAGTTGCCAAGTCAGGTTGTGCGGAACAAATACTTTGCCATGCCTGCATTATCTGTCGATGAGGCTCTTGAGCGTTTGGAGCTAATCGATCATGATTTCTATGTTTTTCGCAATGCTGATACGGGGGAAATCAACGTTGTTTATGAACGAAATCATGGTGGCTATGGGGTAATTCAACCCCATGATGTCAAAAAACATTAAACCCAACTTGTAGGCGAGGGAGCTTTGCTACCTCAAAAAAAAGGAAGGACGCTTTGCGTCCTCCTTTTTTTTGAGTTTATATTTGCTACGCTAGAAGGACAAAGCAAATCTTGCACAAGTTCATTTTTTATTTTTTATCGATACTCAAGACATGACTGTTAAGTACGGCGAACAAGCGATCGCAGAAGCAAATCTCACCACCTTTCCGAATCCTCGCATCGGACGAGATTACAAAATTGAAATCACCCTGCCCGAATTTACGAGCAAATGTCCATTTTCTGGCTATCCAGACTTTGCTACGATCTGCATTACCTATACACCTAACCTATTACTCGTAGAACTCAAGGCGATTAAGCTGTATATCAATAGCTACCGTGATCGCTTTATTTCGCACGAGGAAGCGGTTAATCAGATTCTTGATGATTTTGTCAAAGCAAGCGATCCCTTGAGGATTAATGTCAAAGGTGACTTTACACCTCGCGGGAATGTGCATACTGTTGTGGAAGTAAATTACACTAAGCCGCAAGAAACAATCTAGCTTTAGCGCCGTCAAGTTGATGTGAGTGTATTTAATTTATGAAAATTCGCAAAAAATACCAAGGCTCGGCAAATACTGAAATTAACCTGACGGCTTTGTTGGATGTCGTATTTTCGATTCTGGCGTTTTTTGTCTTACTTTCAGCAGCTCTGACAATGCCAAGTCGCACTGGCATTGATTTGCCGATTAGCGATCGCAATAGTAAGGGTGACTCAAATACAGGAGATCTTCAGCCAGAAAATATTTTCATAATCACGCTTGATCCTGCGGGTCAAATGTTAAGAGATGGAAAATTGCTCCCACCTCAACAATTGTCAGAGTCAATTACCAGCTTCTTAGCAGCTTCACCAAACGGTAAGATTGTACTGAGTGCTGATGATTCGACTGTCTCTTATCAAATCGTGATTAATCGTCTGTCAGAATTAAGAGCCATTGCTGGTAATCGGGTGGCGATCGCCACGTCTCGATCTTGATTAAAGCTTATAAAATACTTCCACAAAATAATGTTGCCGACCGAACCAAAAAGCAAGCTAACTGTAAGTCAACGGGATAACGCGATGTTTAAATCTGCACATGCAGCTACGGCTAAGAATCCTATGCTTCAATTTGCGAATAAAGCAGGTCCCCTGATCATGCAGCATTCTTTTTGGTTGCTTGTGGCTGGTTCTGTCGGAATCCATACTGTCTTTGCTTTGGTCACGCCAAATCCAATCAAAAAAGAAGAGATTCGTGAAGTCGTAGTCTCAACTCTTCCAGTGGTCAAGCTACCTTCCAAGCCATTAACTGCTAACACAAAATCAAATATTTTTGACGACTTATTCAGTAAATCTACACCCAAAACTAGTTCGTCCCCAAATACATTTCCCGACACAGCATCTCGCAATTCACTAACGATCTTAGACACAGACAGCCTCAGTAGTGTTGATGGTTTACCGCCAGTCACAGATTTTTCGTTCTCAGATACCCCATTCCCAGATGACAATGATGCGCCACAGTTGGTAAAAACACCAACTCCCGCGCCAAAACCAACCAAGGAGCAACCACCCCAGCGCCTTACTGAATCTGAAAAGATCGATAACACTGCTCCTGTGAAGCCCACAAGTAATCTCAAGCCTGAGTTTAAAAATGGCAACCTCAAAAAGGATGGAACAACGCCAAATAAAAATAATGGCAATAATGCAGCCCCTAATAAAATTGCAACCAATCAACAAGGAAACAATGGCGATCGCAAGGAGAAAAGTAGTAGTTTTATAGACGCTTATTTAAATCCGAAAGTTAAGGGTTTCCGTGACAGAAAATTACTTAGGACTACAGAAATTGCGCCTCCTGAGGCACTGCTATCCGATCTTGATAACAGTAAGCGCGAAAAAGGAGTGGAATGGATTCCGCCGAAGCGAGCCAATACCACTGGAAAAAGTGGCACAGTCTTATTTTTCTGGCTCGTTGATCCTAACGGTAAAATCGATGGGAATACTCGAGAGATTGTTTCAAGCAACGTTCCTGAGCTAGATAGTATAGCTAGAGAAGCTGCTGATGGCTATACATTTAAACCAATTGAAGATCCCGCCAGTGGCGTATATCGTCTTGTGACCGTTAAATATAAATTCCCTTAGAAGCAAAGGCAGCGCGTTGTGTCGCCTTTATTAAAAAAAGATGGCGCGTTGCGCCATCTTTAATAAACCAAATGCGGCGCAACGCGCCGCCTTTGCTGATCATTAAAGATGGCGCAACGCGCTATCTTTAATTTTATGGATAAATAACTGGCAAGTCTTGGACATAATTGCCATCACAGACATATTTAGCGCGATATTCTTGTAAAACCATGCGATCGCCTTCTAATTTATAAAGAGCCGATGAGCCGCAATCACCTAAGCCACGAAACTTAGTGAAGTTGGTCATGGTTTGCGATCGCACATTAAATCGAGGCAGCCCTGCGATCGACTTGGAAGTAACCCGTTTTGGTTTTTCGCCTTCTTTCGGCTCTTGGAAACTATCGAATTCGAGAGAAACGACACGAGGTTTATCGGCTTCGTCAATCCATAGGACATATTCAAAGTTTCCTTGATAAGCAGCTAGGAAACACATAACTTGAACCAAATACTTTTTGTCAGAGATTTGGAAAGCTTTAGAACCCATTCCTTTTTGACCATTTTCTGCACGGAAGTTCCCCTTGCAAATTCCTAAGCTTTCGCGATTTTGGAGCACATATTGCAATGGATCGGCAGCAGAATTAGTATCTATAGGCTTAGATGCATTTGAGCGCGTCAGATAGCGCAATAATTTCTCTTCAGTTAATTTTTGATTGGGGAAAGTCACCCTTAATACAGGTTCAGGATTTTGCGTGGTCGGTGATTCGAGAGTATATATATATCCATCATTGTTAAACTCAATCGCCCCATCTTTCTGAGGGTTATAATTCATCGCTTCTAAGTCCAAACCACCACTGCCATCTTTGTTGCGACTGATGTAATATCGCGGGCGATCAGGTTCCTTGGCATCGGCGCAAATATAAACTTTATAATTGGAAGTTTCTCCGTGGGCATAAATCACTTTGGTTTTGCCACAGATAATATCGCCTTCAATTTCTTTGATGTCGCCAACTGCGATCGCTTTTGCTGAAGTGTTTGGCGATGTAGAAGTTGGTTTTGGAGTGGCTGGAGTTGGATCAGGAGATGGAGATGTGGTTTTAGAAGTGGTTATCGTGGTTGTCGTCAAATTATTGGGTGACGGTGATGATTTTGGCGCATCTTGATTAGTACATCCGATAAATGTGAGGCTTGCCATCACCGCCATTAAGCCAAGTCGAATTTGCAACATGAGTCCTGCTCCTGATATCTGCTCTCTAAGTATAGCGATCGCTATTGTTAGTTAAGAAAGCATTTAAGAATTTAATGACGCACCAAAACGAGTATAAATACTGATGAAGTCCAGTATTAGCCTGAAAAGATGCACCAATTCTATAATACCGATTTATCAAACAAAGAGGGGGAAATAATTGCCCTAAAACATTAAATCACTCGATATCTCTGCAATTGCAAAAAAAATTGCCATAAGTTGCATATTTCGATAGGGTAAATACTAATGAAAACTGAAACTCTATTGTACTAACTATTCCAATCTTTCCATTCACTACTTTTTGAGCTAATCGAACGCCCGATTACAGAAGCAGAAGGGTATCAATTCAGTTCAGTGGAAGTGAAAGAAAAAGCATTTCGATCCAAGAATGGCAAGCGGTAGCCATAATTGAATGGATTAGCCGAGTACCCGCAACCTTGAAAGGAGCGCAGGAACTAATTGAAGGCTTGAAGCCTGAACAATTTGGTGAACCGTATGACTAAAAAGGCTATCGTTTTTGTGTTGTCTGTAGTACTTATGCAGCAATCAAGCAGCAATGGGTAGTAGTCGAAAGTCTCCAACGTATGGAAGCAGATTTAAAGACTCTATCAAAAAAGATAGGAAAAGCACTAAATGAGAAAGCGCTTAAAAGCTTGATGAATAAAACTTGGCACTGCGAAGCCGATGCTCTCTTCCCGACCAAAAGGGTAAACCCACTTCTCGTCCTACCTTACGTTGGATTCTTCAGTGCTTTCTCTCTGTTCATTTAGTCTTTCTTGACCATGTTAAGTTT
>JAYUSC010000514.1:0-3213 GCA_043755885.1 Pseudanabaena sp.
CGGATCTAAAAGAGAGGAGAGAGGCTATTAAGCCTCCCTCGACTTTAACAAGGAAGGAGATATTGCGATCGCCTATGCAGGAGAGCAGAAAGTCGCCTTTTAAGTGGGAAAGCAGTACAAAATCTCACAGAAAATCTCACAGAAAATGTTGACTGATGGAGAATATCAGAAAAAATGGGTGAGTATCGAAAAGCATGGGGCTAAGGAATTACTCATATTTCAAGGACATAGCAACACATGGGGAATCCACTTTCAGCCGTTGGGAGATTATGTCGATGGTAAAATTGTGCCATTTCCGATCATAGAGAGAGCTACAAATTCCATCGTTGCTGATATTCAGAAGCTAGAAGCATGGAGAGAAACTGCTCAATATCTAGGTATTGGACTTTGGACAAAGTTGAAGCCCAAAAGAGATGAAAGTCATTATCCCTTCTGCCTTTGCTTTTATCCCTTTTTTCCTTCATTCTTGTCTAAAGTCCAAAAAGAAAAAATGATCCATATCAAACCCAAAAATGTTACGGCGGGCTGCGCCCGCCGTAACATTTTTGGGTTTGATTATTTCTTGTAAGCCCCTTAATTACCTTGTCTGATTTTTACGAGTTCTACGGCTAAGGCGATCGCCTCCATCGTGCTGGCAGGATCAGCTATACCTTTGCCAGCAATATCAAAAGCAGTCCCGTGATCGGGCGATGTCCGCACAAAAGGCAACCCAATCGTCGTATTCACAGCCCGATCAAAAGCCAAAAGTTTGACGGGAATTAACCCCTGATCGTGGTACATGGCGAGATAAGCATCATGACCCAGCGATATGCGATCGCAATCATGCCAAGCTCTTGCGGGATTGATCCACATCGTGTCAGGTGGGATCGGGTTAGTAAGTTGCACATTGGGGTGTTGCAGGCGATAGCGATCAATTAGTGGCTGCAACCAGTCGCGCTCTTCGCAGCCCAGTTGCCCCTGTTCGCCACTATGGGGATTGATGCCTGATATGGCGATGCGCGGATTTGCGATCGCAAAATCTTGAAATAGCGATCGGCGTAATAATTCTAGTTTTTGCTCAATTAACTCTGGTGTAAGTTGCGCCGTCACTTCGCGCAAAGGAATATGCACCGTCGCCAGCAAAGTTCGGAATACCCAATCTGTATGCGGCGATTTGCCCACAAACAGCATCCCAAAATCATCAACTTGGCTACGCTCAGCTAATAGCTCAGTTTGTCCTGCATAGTCATGTCCCGCTTGCTTCCATGCTGACTTGGCGATCGGCGCGGTGACGATCGCATCGAAATCACCAGCGAGGGCCGCCGAGATCGCTGCATCAAGATAAGCAAAGCTGGCTGCCCCACTAGCGCGATTGCCAACTCCCAAGGTAATCTCCTCATCAGTGCGGATATCGACAATTTCTAAGCGATCAAGATCGGCGCTCAGAAGATTATCATGGTTTCTGAATAAATTATTGGTAGCTCTGAGATAGCGATGATCACCAAACACTGTAAACTCAGCATCTAGCTCTAGTAAACTGCGATCGGCAAGAGATTTTAAAATGATTTCTGTACCAATTCCTGCGGGATCGCCTATAGTGAGGGCTATTCGCGCTCTAGAAGTTGCTCGAAACTCTGATCGATGGCTTGTGTGTGGATTCCGTAAAATATTCATGAAGTCAACTAAGTAATTCTCCAAAATTTTAATCGACGCGATAAGATCGTGATCCGCTGTTAGCCCTCTTGACTAAAACCAACGATGTCTGTTGATATTTCCTTAGAAACACTCTGGAATCAAGTTCTCGAACTGCTTGAAAGCCAACTTAGCCGTCCAACCTATGAAGGATGGATCAAAACAGTTGTGGCGAATGAGCTTACGGCTGATCGCTTGACGATTCGCACGCCCTCAATTTTTGCTAAAAATTGGCTGCATAAATATTATGTTCAGAATATTACCGATGCGGTCACAGAAATTCTTGGCTATCCTGTCGAAATTCAGATTGAGGCGGCTCCAAGCAGTGAACCACCTACGGGGCAACCTGATCTAGATTTAAATCTTGACGGTGTGGAAATTAGTCAAGATGGGATGCTGGAAACTGCGATCGCAGCGGAAGCAGTACATGCCATGGCAGCAGCAATTCCCGCGACGCTTAACAATGCGCCCAGCAACCCCCAGTCCGAAACCCTCAGCAATGCGCCGCGTCCGAGTAATCTCAATTCTAAGTACAATTTTAATCGTTTTGTCGTTGGCTCTACCAATCGCATGGCTCACGCAGCGGCGCTTGCCGTATCTGAGTCTCCAGGGCGCGAGTTTAATCCTTTGTTTTTATGCGGTGGTGTGGGCTTAGGCAAAACTCATCTAATGCAAGCGATCGCCCATTATCGTCTCGAAATCGAACCCAAAGCAAGAATTGCCTATGTATCGACGGAGCAGTTTACTAATGATCTGATTTCGGCAATTCGTAAAGATAGTATGCAGAGATTTCGGGAGCTATACCGCGAGATCGATATGCTGATTGTCGATGATATTCAATTTATTGAGGGTAAAGAATATACCCAAGAAGAATTTTTCCATACGTTTAATACGCTCTACGAAACTGGTAAACAAATCGTCATCGCCAGCGATCGCCCACCTGCTCAGATTCCACGTCTGCAAGAGCGGCTTTGTTCCCGATTCTCGATGGGATTAATTGCCGATATCCAAGTTCCCGACCTAGAGACGCGCATGGCGATTTTGCAAAAGAAAGCGGAATACGACCATCTCAAAATCCCCCCTGATGTCCTCCATTACATCGCGGCGAGTTACACTTCTAACATTCGTGAATTGGAAGGAGCGCTGGTGCGAACTGTTGCTTATATTTCCATTTCAGGACTACAGATGACGGTAGAAAATGTTGCTCCCGTTCTCAATCCACCTAAAGAGCCTGTGGAAGTCTCTGCGGAGATGGTTTTGCGCGTAGTTACGGAAATGCTAAATATCGATCTATCTGATCTATTAGGCAATTCAAGGCGGCGAGAAATCAGCCAAGCCCGTCAGTATGTAATGTATTTGATGCGTCAGCATACAAATCTCAGTTTGCCCAAAATCGGTGAAGCTGTCGGTGGTAAAGACCATACAACAGTGATGTATAGCTGTGAAAAAGTCGCCCAACTACAATCAACTGATGGTGATATCGCGCAGTTGTTGAGGCAGTTAAGCGATCGCATTTATCTTGTTGCTCAAACTAAAAACTAA
>JAYUSC010000515.1:0-3211 GCA_043755885.1 Pseudanabaena sp.
TTTTGATCTGGGGACTCATCGCTCAGCCTTTGTTTTATTTCTCTATGAGTTTAAACTAAGTACTTTTACTCATCCTCTTTACGCGAAAGGACTGTACAAGGTTTAAAGGTCAGAAAAGGTCGGATAAAGGTCTGGTATTTTTGGCTTGTTTATGTAAATTTTTTTGACAAATGAATATTTTCTGGTCATAGTGTAACTGGCAGTAAAGGTTTAAGGCGAAAAATGACAGAGCATGGAGCGATCGCACTAGTTACACAATTACTAAAACGAGACAAATTAGGCGCAGCCCAAGAACTCGTATTTAGCCAATCTTGGGACGGTAAAAAGTACTCAGACATGGCTATTGAAGAGGGGTACGATCTTGGCTATATCAAAGATGTTGGCTCAGAATTGTGGCGATCGCTGTCTAAAGCTTTAAACAAAAAAGTCACCAAAAATAATCTGCGGGGAGTATTGGAGAGATATGCCCAGCAGCAGGCGGCTAACTCAGAAATAAGTCAGATTCACATGGGTGAAGCGATTGATGTTGCTAAATTTTGTGGACGTACTACGGAACTAGAAACTCTTAGCCAATGGATTCTGGGCGATCGCTGTCGTGTCGTCACGATTCTCGGTATGGGAGGTATGGGTAAAACTGCTCTATCGGTGAAGATTGCCGAACAATTGCAAGGAGAATTTGATTATGTAATTTGGCGATCGCTGCGGCAGGCTCCTTCCTTTGATGACAAGATGACCGACTGCATCAAAATCCTTTCGCGGCAGGAAGTTGTGACATTACCTGCCGACCATCATGAGCAGATTACTTGTTTAATCGAATACTTTCGCAAATCTCGATGCTTGTTGATTTTGGATAACTTCGAGACGATATTACAGCATGGTCAAAGGACAGGCTTTTACCGTGAAGGTTACGAGTCCTACGGTGAGCTTTTGTGGCGATCGGGAGAGACTGGGCATCAAAGTTGTGTACTGATTACCAGTCGTGAAAAGCCAGCGGAGATCGCCACTCTCGAAGGTGATGGATTGTCAGTGCGTACCCTTGCTTTGTCTGGCTTAGAAGCCGCCGCAGGACAAACAATTCTCGCCCTCAAAGGACTGTCAAGCTCTGATGACGAAACCCGCCAACTGGTTGATTGCTATTGTGGCAATCCATTAGCGCTGAAAATCGCCGCAACTTCCATTCAGGACTTATATGAAGGTAATATCACTCACTTCTTAGCTGAAGGAACAAAAGTGTTTAATGGGATTGGCAATCTTTTAGAACAGCAGTTCCAAAGGCTCTCAGATTCAGAGCAGCAAGTGATGTACTGGCTAGCAATTGGTCGAGAAACCCTCTCTCTCACCGAATTACAAACGGCTTTCATGCCAGCCTTGGCTAAGCCTAAGCTAATGGAAGTGATCGAATCTTTGCGTTGGCGGAGCTTGATCGAGAATAGTATGGGAAAGTTCACGCAGCAACCTGTGGTAATGGAATATGTGACAGCTAAATTGATAGAACTAATCTGCCAAGAAATCATCACCGAGTCACCGCAATATCTACTCACCCATGCGCTGATGGAAGCACAGGCAAAGGACTATATCCGCGATATTCAATCTCTTCTAATTGTCCAGCTGATCCTCGATCAACTTCAAAATACCCTTGGTTCAACGCATCAGATTGAGCAGAAGCTCGGTAGATTGATTACAAAGCTGCAAACTGAAGCGATCGCAACAGTCGGATATGGTGGTGCTAATCTGCTGAATTTACTCGCTCAATTGGGAACTAACCTCACTGGCTACGACTTTTCGCGACTGACAATCCGTAACTGTGACTTGCGATCGCTAAAATTACATCGCGTCAACTTTACCAAAGCTACCTTTCGCGATTGTCTCTTTGCCGCAACCTTTGGGGGTGTTACTGGTGTCGCTTTTAGTACCGATGGACTTTCCCTTGCGACCAGTGATACCAATGGCGAAATTCAGATTTGGGATGTCAGCAATGGCAAGCAACTCTTTACTTGCAAAGAACATAATAGTTGGGTTTGGGATATTGCTTTTAGCCCAAAACATCCAGTCCTAGCCAGTTGTGGACAAGATCATACAATCAAACTTTGGAACACAACTAATGGAGAAGCTCTCAAAACTTTGCATGGACATAGTAGTATTGTCACCGCGATCGCCTTTAGCCCAGACGCACAGATCCTTGCGAGTAGCAGCTATGACCACACAGTTAAATTCTGGCATTTAGGTACAGGCGCATGTCTACAAACTTTAGAAGGACATCATGCTTGTGTCTGGACAGTTGATTTTCATCCCAAAGGTCAAATGTTAGCCTCGGCTGGAGAAGATCACAGCATCAAGTTATGGAATTTGGAATCTGGAATCTGTGTGCAAACATGGGTGGCGCATTCACAATGGGTAAAAGCGATCGCCTTCAGTCCAAACGGACAAATATTAGCCAGTGGCAGCTTTGATCAAACTGTAAAACTATGGGATCTAGATACTGGTGAATGTTTGAGAACATTACTTGGACATACAGGAGCCGTAACTTCACTAGAATTTAGTCCCAAAGGCGATCGCCTAGTAACAGGCAGCTATGACCAATCTCTAAAGATTTGGGATATCGAAACTGGGCAATGTCTGGATACGCTGAAAAAGCATACGAATCGGATTTGGTCAGTGGCTTTTCATCCACAAGAAAACTTAGTGGCGAGTGGTGGGGATGATCATGCAATTAAAGTCTGGGAACTGCAAACAGGAAACTGTACCAAAACCTTGCAAGGACATAGCAATGCTATTTATGCGATCGCCCATAGTGATCAGCACAATTTACTGGCTAGTGGACATGAAGACCAGACGATTAAGCTCTGGAATCTTAATCTCAATGATCCCCAAAACTTAAAGTCTGACCTTCAGCCTTTGCGGATACTGCGTGGACATAGCGATCGCATTTTCTCGGTTGCCTTCAGTCCCGATAACCAGATTCTTGCCAGTGCCAGTGCCGATCGCACGATCAAACTCTGGCATCCGCATACAGGCAAGAATCTCAAAACCTTATATGGTCACAATAGTTGGGTTTGGGCGATCGCCTTCAGTCCCGATGGCAACTTGCTGGCGAGTGGCAGCTACGACCACACAGTTAAAATCTGGGATCTAGAGTCTGGTCAATGTTTACAAACATTGGTAGGGCATCCCAGTTCTGTCCTTGCGATCGCCTTCAGCCCTGACGGAAAAA
>JAYUSC010000516.1:0-3203 GCA_043755885.1 Pseudanabaena sp.
GCGTTATAGTACGCTACGGGATGCGATCGCTAATGGTGCAAAGTCCTTAAAACAAAGATTTTTCCATCCTAGTCAAAAGCTTGAAGATACTACCCATGAGGAGTTTTGGGCGCTAAAGGATGTTTCGTTTGAGATTAAACAAGGCGATCGCGTTGGCATTATTGGACGCAATGGTGCAGGAAAGTCCACTTTATTAAAAATACTTAGCCGTATTACAGAGCCAACTTCAGGCAAAATCTCGATTAAGGGAAGGGTGGCGAGTCTATTAGAGGTGGGGACGGGTTTCCATCAGGAGCTAACGGGACGGGAAAATATTTTTTTGAATGGCGCGATCTTGGGGATGAGTCAGGCGGAAATCAATAAGAAGTTTGATGAGATTGTGGATTTTGCGGAGGTCGAGAAATTTCTAGATACACCTGTAAAACGTTATTCATCAGGGATGTATGTGAGGCTGGCGTTTGCGGTGGCGGCGCATTTAGAGCCTGAGATTTTGATTGTGGATGAGGTCTTGGCGGTGGGGGATGCATCATTTCAGAAGAAATGTTTGGGGAAGATGGAAGATGTGGCGGAGAAGGAGGGACGAACAGTTTTATTTGTAAGTCATAATATCGGAGCTATTATCCAGTTATGTAATCAAGCTATGTTAATTGATAGAGGAAAAATCAAATGTATTGAGAAACCCGAAAAAGTTATTGGTCAATATATGAATGACAGTAATAATAAACAAGGATTTATTGATTTAGATAAATATGAATTAAGAAAAGGTAATAAGCAAATTATCTTTAAATGGGTTAAGACAGGAAAATCTATTGATGGGAAAGAGTTTCAAGACTTCTCAATTGGTGATGATATCTGTATTAGTTTTTGTATAGAGTCTAAATCTATAGTTAAAAGTATTAAACTAGCTTTAGAAATTAAAAATTCTGAAGGAACACAAATTTGCAACGCTATTGATATTGATTCTGGTTTTCAAATCAATAAGGTAGATGGATTGCAAACCTATTGCATTTATTTTAAAGATATTCGTTTATACCCAGACAGTTACTATATAAGTCTCTGGGCGAGTGGAACTGACAGTGTTGAGCCATATGACTATGTTCACGATTGTTTAAGTTTTCAGATTATTGATGGAGGTAAATTGACAATGCGTTCTTTGCCCCGATCAGCAGGAATCTTCTTTTTTACACCTGAATGGCAGGAAATTTCGGTTTAAGTTTTGAGTGGCAATTATCTAAAGCTTCTAAAAACTATTTGAATAGAACAAACAAAAGTCAAAAAATAGCTAATTCCTTGTTTTCACCTAAATTTAAACATTAAAACTATGCATCTGTTTATATATAAGCTGTTAAATAGATTAGGATTGCTTTTACTAAAAGCTTCGAGACTGTTTTATCTTCCTATTCAAGTTCAAGAAAAAAGATGCATTCCTTGGTTTAGGAATAATGGCGACAAAACTCTAAGATTAGATTATGACTTAAATAATGACTCAATAGTATTTGATTTAGGTGGATATGAAGGGCAATGGGCTAGTGATATCTTCTCAATGTACAGTTGCTATATTCATGTTTTTGAACCAGTAGAAAAATTTGCTACTAAGATCGAAAAAAGATTTTCTAAGAACAACAGAATTTTTGTTCATAAGTTTGGTCTATCTAATATGAATCAAAAAATACAAATATTTGTTGACGCAGATAGATCCTCTATTTTTCAGACCAAAAATTCGGGCGAAGATATACATTTAATCAAAGCTATTGATTTTATAAAAGAATATAAAATTGGCAATATTAATTTAATAAAAATCAATATTGAAGGAGGAGAATATGACTTTCTAGAACATTTATTAGCTAGTGGATTTATTGAAAATATTTATAATATTCAAGTCCAGTTTCATGATTTTGTCCCTAATGCTGAGCAAAGGATGAACAAAATTCAACAGAATCTATCCAAGACACATTTTTTGACATATCAGTATCCTTTTGTTTGGGAAAATTGGCAAATAAAAAATGATTTTAAATAAACATAGCAAAGTCTTAATAACTGGATCTTCAGGGATGGTTGGCTCTGCGATTAGCCGATGTATTTCTAATGGAATTCTGCTTAATCCTACTAAGAATGAATTAGACTTGGATGATCGTCAACAAGTTAATGCATATTTTGCAAAAAATCGTCCTGAATATGTATTTATGATTGGTGCAAAAGTTGGCGGGATTATTGCCAATAAATCTGATCCTGTTGGCTTTTTGAGTGAAAATGCGAGAATGCAACTCAATCTATTTGATGCTTGCCATAAATATGGAACAAAGAAAAACTTATTTTTAGGTAGTTCTTGCATATATCCCTGTGATTGTCCTCAACCAATGAAAGAGGAATATTTGCTTACAGGAGCATTAGAACCAACTAATGAAGGCTATGCGATCGCTAAAATTATGGGGCTAAAACTCGCTAAATATTACTATGAACAGTATGGGATGCTAACAGTCTGTCCTATGCCTTGCAATGTCTATGGCACTAACGATCACTTTGATTTAGAGCGATCGCACGTTTTATCAGCATTGGTGAAACGTTTTGTTGATGCCTCTGATGAAGGCAAACCCTCAGTTACATTATGGGGTTCGGGCATAGCCCAACGAGAATTTATCCATGTAGATGATGTAGCTCAGGCTTTATTATTTTTAATGGAAAACTGTAATAGTCCTGATATTATCAATCTTGGAACAGGTACAGATATTTCAATCCGAGCGTTAGCAGCACTCATAGGGCAAGAAGTAAACTATCAAGGTGAGATTTGCTGGGATACAACTAAGCCCGATGGAATGCTCCGTAAATGCTTAGATATTTCTCGCCTAACTGCAATGGGGTTTCAAGCTAGCATTAGTCTCCAAGAAGGAATTAATCGCACAATCACTGAATATCGTCAACTGAAAAAATCAGGCAAGATCACATGACCTTAAACAACGAAAGTACTCGCAAATTAACTGGTGCGATCGAGCTACTTCTAGAATCCTCTAGTCGAATTAATGAAGCAAAGCCAAGGCGATATTGGTATCCTTTAAGCCTTGCCAGTTATGGCGTAGAAGAGATTATCGAAGCACTTGATTCCCTATGTAGTTTTCGGACAACTATGTGGGAAAAGACTTTACAATTTGAGCGTCAGTTTGCTGCTTATCAAGATTGCAGTGATGGCGTAATGGTTAACAGTGGTT
>JAYUSC010000517.1:0-3191 GCA_043755885.1 Pseudanabaena sp.
ATACGACCATTTAGAAAAGCTCTCAGGCTAAACTCGCCCGCTTCCGCTAATCTTGCACCCTGCTCTAGGCAAAGATTTAACACCTGCTGCACCGCCATAATCCCGCCATGACAATGAAATTCCACCACATCTTCGCGGGTAAAAGAACGTGGCGCTTTCATTAATAACAACAGGCTTTCATCGACAATATTTTTTGTCGCTGGATGCTTCACATAGCCATAAAGAATCCGATGGCTTTCCCAAACTTGTTTGCCCCCAGCATGGAAAATTTGCTTTGCGATCGCAACTGCGCGATCTCCTGATAATCTCACAATGCCCACACTGCCCTGTTGTGGCGAAATAGCAGTAGCAATTGCTGCGATCGTATCAGATAAACTCATTGATTACTCTCAAAAACTGACAAATGATTTATGATTACTAAGTAGCTAGGCACAATTAAAAACCC
Organism: Pseudanabaena sp.; assembly: GCA_043755885.1. Classification (GTDB taxonomy): domain Bacteria; phylum Cyanobacteriota; class Cyanobacteriia; order Pseudanabaenales; family Pseudanabaenaceae; genus Pseudanabaena. Next base: position 446 of record JAYUSC010000517.1, read on the forward strand.
AGAACCAAAATCTGTACCGCCCGCTGCGCGAGCGGTACAGATTTTGGGGTTTTATATTTAATTGTCCTAGCTACTTAAGGGTAATTTACCAACCTACCAAAAAAGCATACCAATTCTTCAAATATGGCGGCAATAAAAGCGGAAAACAATCTGATTGAGGAGTCTTTAAGATTGCATCAAGCAATTTTAGAGAGTGCCAATTATGCGATCATTGCCACCACCGTGGATGGGATCATTTGTGCTTTTAATGCCACGGCTGAGAGTTGGCTGGGTTATTCAGCATTGGAGATGATCGGCAATTTTACTCCTGAGCGCTTTCATGATCCTTTAGAAGTGCAACAACGGGCGATCGCCTTAACCCAAGAGTTAGGAAAGGAAATTTCCGCAGGATTTGAGGTGTTTGTCGCTAAAGCGAAATTGGGTGAGTCAGAAGAACGCGAATGGACATATATCCGTAAAGATGGCTCGCGATTTCCTGTGATGCTTTCTATTTCGGCGCTGCGAGATGAGGATCATCAGATTTCAGGGTTTTTGGGCATTGCCAACGATATCTCCAAATTACGAGGGTTGAAAGAAACTCTGCGCTTACAAGAACGTGCGATCGCTTCTAGCCATAATGGCATCGTGATCACAGACTGTCTCCTCTCCAACAATGCAGTCGTCTATGTAAATCCTGCATTTGAAAAAATCACAGGCTATAAAGCTAGTGAAGTAATCGGCAAAAATTGTCGCTTCTTGCAAGGAACCGATGTATTCCAATCTGAGAAAGATATTCTCAGAAATGCAATTAATCAAGGAGAATTTTGCAATGTTGTGATCAGGAATTATCGCAAAGATGGCTCTTTATTTTGGAATGAATTAAATATTTCTCCTATATTTGATGATATGGGTAAGTTGACTAATTTTATCGGCATCCAAACTGATATTACAGCACGTAAAGAAGCGGAAAAAGATTTAAAAAGGCAAATGCGCCTCACCGTATTACTTAATCGAATTACTGATGAAATCCGCCAAAGCCTTGATGTTAACAGCATTTTTCAAACGGCTGCCCATCAAATTCAGCTAGCTTTTCGGGCAAGCCGTTGCCTCATTTATAAACTAGACTATGAAGGTCAAAGCTCAGTTTTAAAATCTCAGATTTCTCTGATGTCAGAGCAATTAGCTGACAAAATTTTTTCTGTAAAAGATATTGAATTACCTTTATTAAATAGTACTTTTGGGCAAAGGGTTTCCAATCAAGATCAGGCGATCGCAGTTAGCAATGTTTATATAGAACAAGACTTAGATGAATTTAGCGAATTGTTCTATCGAATGCAACTGCGATCGCTAATAGCGATCCGTACTTCATCGCATGGATTAACTAATGGCATTATTTTACTACACCATTGCAGTAGCTTTCATGAGTGGACAATTGAAGAAATAGAATTGCTTGAAGCTGTAGCAAATCAAGTCAGCATTGCTCTATCACAAGCAAATTTACTTATTCAAGAAACCCGTCAACGTGAACAACTAATCAAACAGAATGCGGAATTAGAAGAAGCACGAATTATTGCAGAAACTGCCAATCGTTCAAAAAGTGATTTTTTGGCAACCATGAGTCATGAGATCCGTACTCCCATGAATGCTGTAATTGGGATGACAGGAGTTTTACTTGACACAAATCTAACTAAAGAGCAACGAGAATTTGTAGAGATTGCTCGCAATGCGGGTAGTACATTACTGACAATCATCAATGATATTTTAGATTTTTCTAAAATTGAATCAGGACATCTGGAGTTAGAAGAACAAACCTTTGATTTGCGAACTTGCTTGGAAGATACAATCGAGTTGCTATCAGCTAAGGCTTTTGAGAAAGATATTGAACTCGGTTATTTGATTCATCCTGATGTGGATTTGACTGTAATTGGTGATATGAATCGGTTACGACAAATTTTGGCGAATTTAATTGGCAATGCGATCAAATTTACTAGTCGCGGTTCTGTGAATATTTCCATTATCCAAATGCTCGTTTCAAATTATTCACGTTGCGATCTCAGTGATCGCCATGAAGAACCTCAGTTGTTACGAACCTTACAATTTGCCGTTAAAGATACAGGAATTGGCATACCTAGCGATCGCTTACATCGGTTATTTCAACCCTTTAGCCAAGTTGATGCCTCCACCACAAGGCAATATGGTGGTACTGGGCTAGGGCTGGCGATCAGTAAACGTTTATGTGAAATCATGGGCGGCACAATGTGGGTGCAAAGCAATGTGCAGGAAGGCTCTACTTTTTACTTTACGATTACGGCTCCTCTTATAGATCCCGTAAATATTTGGGGACAGACTGCAACAATCAGTACTTCACTCACCTCGCTATTGCCACAATCAATCAGTCAAAGTGCCACGACTCGAATTTATACAGGCTTACAAAAGCCAAGTTTTGCTTTTGATCCCCATATGGCTAAAAACCATCCATTGCGGATTTTGCTAGCTGAAGATAATATCGTCAATCAAAAAGTTGCCATCCATATTTTGCAACGTATGGGCTATCGGGCGGATGTGGCGGCTAATGGGTTGGAGGTAATAGCTGCGCTTGCACGGCAACCCTATGACTTGGTGTTTATGGATATGCAAATGCCAGAAATGGATGGGCTGGAAACGACTCAAGCGATCGCCCAAAATTGTCGAAATGGCAAAATCATATTGAAACCAAGGATTGTGGCGATGACCGCCAATGCCATGCAAGGCGATTGCGAGATTTGTC
>JAYUSC010000518.1:0-7520 GCA_043755885.1 Pseudanabaena sp.
CTGGTTCTAAACTAGTTTGTGTTTGATAAAATAGAAGAAGAGGACGAGTTGAGAGAAAAAGTCCCATGGAAAAACGTAAAGCCCGAACGACATCAGGAGACAAAACTATTTGTTTACCGATGTTACCCGATGTTGAGTATCTCACCTTTGTCGAAGATACCGCGAGATATCGAGCGTATCTGGACCAATTGATCGAAAAGCAGCCAGAATTGTTTCCCGCAGAGATTAATCAAGGGTATTGCTTTCACGGATTCGTAGAGTCAGAGAAACTACACATACGCACCCGACGGATTCGGCTAAAAAGTAATGGTCAAGCGTATCAGTTGCGCCCAGATACGTTGATGCCGTACATGATTGGTTATACCGAGGAAGTGGAGAAAGGACTGTACCTGAGGCGTTATGGAGTACCTTACGAGGCTATTGCCCATGTATTAGGGCATAGTGCAATGTATTGGTATCAGGCGACACAGGCTTTAGGAAGGATTTCAATAGTAGGAGCGACGATGAAAGAGCTGTCGTCTTTTCCCCTCCACCTAGTTGCGGATGAAAAACATAGCTGGTGGTTAGGACAACGAATTTATATAGCGGTTACGGCAGCCAAGGAATGCTTTTTAGGCGTAGGCTTGGCGATGGATGCAGGTACGACAGCCCTGACGGCAGCCTATGGGGTCTTTCGCGCAGAAGCACAAGCTTTGATTCCAAACTACAGTCCTGAAACCGTAAATACTGATGGCTGGGAAGCAACACAAACCGCTTGGCAGACGCTTTTTCCTAACATCACTCTAATCCTGTGCTTTTTGCATACCGTGTTGGCTGTCCAACAACGTTGCCGACGGGAAACCACCTTATTCAAACAGGTGACTGACAAGCTTTGGCATCTATTTCACAGTGAAACCATTTCTCAATTTGGGCAAAGGTTACGCCGAATTCATGAATGGGCTGAAACTCAGGTCACTCATGAGGCTGTTCGTCAAAAACTCTTGGCTCTCAAAAACAAAGCTGTGGGCTTTCGTCCTCGATTTACCTTTCCAGATGCTTATCGAACCAGTAATCAAGTTGACCGTTTGATGAACATTCAAGACCGTCTACTCTATCAAATGCAATACTTTCATGGCAATCAAAAGTCTGTTGATTTAGCCTTGCGGGCGATGGCTCTGCTATGGAATTTTCATCCTTATTGTCAAAAGATTCAAGCTCACCGCATCTCTACGCGATCGCCCTTTTCAGACCTCAATGGTTTTTCTTACCATAACCACTGGCTCCGAAATCTTCTGATTGCTTCTTCCCTCAATGGAAGGGGTATCGGTGTATTTATCAAACACAAACTAATTTAGAACCAGATTCGTCATACGTTAACCAATGATAAAAAAAACAATTTTTACTTTTACAATAATTACCTCGTGAGAATGAAGGCTTAGTTCAAAGAATTACTTATGCTGCTAATAACCAAAATCCAGTAGATTTTAAAGATTTACGCGCTAATGATGAACGCCAGCAAAGATTAGAAATGGATATTCAACAATTAGGATTTCATTATCGGCGGAAGCGCTCTGATACTAGCTCCCGTTCTACAGATATTACTTCAGGAGTGGCTGCTGAAGCTGTGCTATTTGTTTGGAGGGAGAAGCCTCATCAAGCGAGATTCTTCTCTCGTGAGCATTTTGGAAAACTGTATGATGCGATATTCATCGACCAATTGAACGGATCGCAAGTTGTGATAGCTGTCCAACTGTACAGAATTGCCGAAAATCGCCGCAAAAGACCTGAGGCTACTGACCCAGACTTTGTTCGCTATGCTTCATGCTTTATGGCAATGCAGATGGGACGAAGACTTCTCGCTGATATGAATATTCAAATAAGAGATATTAGCCATCAAAACTTCCAATCTGCTCAGCAGCTCATTGAGCAAAATGGTAACGCTTATTTCAATGCTTCAGTACAGGATATTCAACTGGCGCTTCAGAATCTTTATGGGGGACAAGAAATTTCCTTGCAGCAGCTATCTGCAACCTTTCGACGCGGCGATTTAATCAGTAGACTTCAATCAATCAAATTTACCTAGACTTTTTTAATGCGGATCGTGTTTTGCGATCGGGCTAGAAGTTTTTTTGCTTTTTGCTCTGTCACGTTAATCAGCATGTTTCTGGATAACTCGCCTATATGGTGTGTTACCCAGAAAATTCTGTATATTCCGCAAAATAGTTGTGTTACCCCGAAAGTTTCTGTATAGTTGTACCAATCAAGGTGCTTATGCACAAACCTTCAGTATAATTACCAGTTATGCTCAATCGCGAAGTCCGTTGAAGTGACTGATTTCTAGCCAAGATTGAGCAAGCAAAAATCTGCGACTTCGATGTTTAGTTCCGATAAGTTATTTGCGATCGCAAAGACAAATAATAGTTAAACGATCGGTGCATAACACATCATTGGAGCGGACAAAAGCGTAGTATTTTGGTCGAGGACGAAAGTTCTCTTACCGCTCAATTAAGCCGTTATACCAAACCGAAACGCCCGTTAAAGTTATCTATTTCTCGCCGAGATTAAGCACTCAAAAATGATTTGCTTCGTTGATGAGTTCCAAGAAGTTATTTGCGATCGCTTTCAGGATGAGTCCCGATCGCAAAGACAAATAATTATTATGCGATCGCATTAAATTCTTGGACATGCGATCGCCCCTGAGCCAAGCGCGATCTGCTAAATTAAAGAGGCGCACCTGCACTGATTTCAAATTAAAAATCACCTTAAAACTTGATTTGATAGTTGGTAATGCTGGTATTTCTAACCACGGTCAAAAGAGCTGTCGATGGGCGCTGAGCTAGATAATCAACAATTTGTTTGGCATCGCTGAGTGGTGCGCCATTTAAACTAACAAGGCGATCGCCTCGTTGTAAACCCATTTGACTGGCGAGAGAGTTGGGACGTACTTCATATACGGTGAGGCTGGCAGGCTGGAGAATCACGCCCAATTGAGGACGTTCAAATCGTACAGATGCGATCGCAGGAGCGACAGTTTGAGGAGCAATTGCTGGTGAAGTTTTGATTTGAGAATTGGGAAGACTTGCCACCGCATTGGGTTGAACGATCGCTGCACTGCGAGTGATAAATTCTTTGGCGATCGCAGCATTTACAGCAAAGCCAATACCAGTATTAGAACGACCATCGGGACTCAGGATTGCCTTGTTGACTCCAATCATTTCACCGCGAGAGTTGAGCAATGGTCCACCAGAGTTACCAGGATTGAGTCTGGCATCGGTTTGCAGATCGCCATCGGTCGCCACGCGGCTGAGAATGCCAGTGGTCAGAGTTCCAGACAAGCCAAAGGGACTGCCGATCGCAAATACCTTTTGCCCAACCAGAATATTTTCGCGATCGGCGAATGCTATGGTCGGGAAGCGATCGCTAGAAGTAATCCGAACTAGAGCTAAATCATTTTTGCGATCAATAGTGAGAACCTTTCCACTATAGGTTTTACCGTCATTATTAATTATTCTGACAGTGCTATTTTTGGCATCACGAATGACATGTTCATTGGTAATTACTAATCCGTCTGGACTAATGATGCTACCTGAGCCTGTGCTAGTTGCAGTTCTGATCGTCACCACCGCAGGATTCGCCGAACGATATACTTCCATCGTGATTTTTTCGTCTGGATCAAAATCTATGGGAGCGGCGGATGCAGCTTTGCTAAAGCTCGGAATGCTGACTAAGATTGCCGATATCAGGCTCAAGGCGATCGCTCTAGTTTTCATTTGCGGCTCTACTGTCTGGATAATTCTTGTTCTGGCAATTTTGACGAGAGTTGCGATCGCACAGTTCCGATTAAGGTTTAAGCCATTTGTCGCATATTCTCAGCAGGAAATCAGCTAGTTGGTGTCCATAAAGCTCAAAGCAAGAATAAAATTCTGGTAAAATTGAGATTGAATATGAATAAATTATTCAAGTATTCAGGAATTTGTATGGCGAAAAGTTGTTGCGGTGATGATCAGTCTAAGAACTCTAAAAAACATGACTATGATCATGAAGAAGGCGATGATCATGATCATAGTCATGGCTCGGAGGAATTCAATCTTAAAAAAGAAGCAATTCCCGTGGTTGCGGTGATAGCCCTGTTTTTGATCGGTTCTATTTACAACGAGCCTCTGCATAATACCCCTTATGCTTTTGCCGAGTATTTGATCCTAATTCCTGCTTATTTATTAAGTGGTTGGAATGTGCTGATGAGCGCTGGAAAGAATATTCTCAAAGGCAAAATATTTGATGAAAACTTCTTGATGACGATTGGCACATTGGGTGCGATCGCAATTCATCAGTTACCAGAAGCTGTCGGCGTGATGCTGTTCTTCAAAGTGGGAGAATTATTTCAAGACTATGCCGTTGGTAATTCAAGGCGATCGATTAAAGCTGTTTTAGAAGTCCGTCCCGACTATGCCAATCTCAAAGTAAATGGTGTGATTACCAAGACCGATCCTAATAAAGTCAAAATCGGCGACATGATCACGGTTACCGCAGGAGAAAAGATTCCCCTTGATGGCAATATAATTGTGGGGACTTCTCAAATAGATACTTCAGCCCTTACAGGCGAATCTGTACCGCGTTCTGTCAAAGTCGGCTGAATGGGTATATCGGGCGCTGGTGATTTTGGTGATTTCTTGTCCTTGCGGTTTGGTGATTAGCATTCCTCTAGGATATTTTGGTGGTATTGGTGGAGCTGCTAAAAAGGGGATTTTAATCAAAGGTTCCACGTTTTTAGATGTATTGAACGATGTGAAAATTGTTGTCTCCGATAAGACAGGCACTTTGACAAAGGGAACCTTTCACGTCACACAGATTGCACCTCGGAATGGATTTAGCCAAGATGAATTATTGTCTATGGCGGCTCATATCGAAGCGCAGTCTACGCATCCGATCGCTCAATCGATTAAAGAAGCATACAAAGGAGAATTGGATTTAACCAAAGTTACTAATTATGAAGAAATTGCTGGGCATGGCATTCGGGCGATGCTAGGCGAGCGCCTTGTGATTGCGGGTAACGATCGTCTGCTCCATCGCGAGAATATTGCTCACGATACTTGTCAAGTATCTGGTAGCGTCGTGCATCTAGCCGTAGATAATCAGTATGCAGGTTACATCATCGCTGCTGATGAAATTAAAGATGATGCAGTAAAAGCGATCCAAGATCTACACCAGATCGGCATTAAGCAAGTGATTATGCTCTCTGGTGATAACGATGGTGTCGCTGCTGATATTGCTGGCAGATTGGGGCTAGATTCCTATGTAGCGGAATTGTTGCCAGAAGGAAAGGTCGCTGCATTCGAGGAGATTCTCAATAAATCAGGTCCAAAAGAAAAAGTTATCTATGTTGGTGATGGCATCAATGATGCGCCCGTACTGGCTAGAGCCGATGTCGGTATTGCCATGGGTGGTTTGGGTTCCGATGCGGCGATCGAGACTGCCGATGTAGTAATTATGAATGATTCTCCTGCCAAAATTGTCGAGGCAATTCAAGTTGCGCGTAAGACTCACAGGATTGTCTGGCAAAATATAATTTTCGCGTTGTCTGTCAAAGCCGTATTTCTGGTGCTGGGAGCTTTTGGTTTGGCAACTATGTGGGAGGCAGTTTTTGCCGATGTCGGTGTGGCTCTGGCTGCGATCGCAAATGCAACTAGAGTTCTAAAATAATCTTTAAGTATTACCAAAAATCATGAGCGAAAATATTCCTGAAGAGCCAATCTCATCCACTGCTCAAAAAGTCAAATAACTTCGTAACAAGCAGCGATCGCATGGCTGGTTACAGCGATATTACCGCCCGATCATGGCTGGAATTGCGACCTTGGGATTAGTAATCACCGCTTATCTCACCTTTGTTAGTTTTTCTCGATCATCGGTCGCAAATGGGAAGACATCGGCAAATTATTTTTCACAGGCGCGATCATTGCCATGCTCACAATTGTCGGGACATTCGCTATCTATGGCAGTGTGAATAACCCGATCGCTAGCGCTATGCTACCCATTGATCCTGTCACAGGAAAACAAATGATCCAAACACCAACAGCAAAACCTAAAAAGGGGATCGGCTGGGAAGTTACGACAACTTCAGGCAGCGCCGAACTTTCCCTAGCTAAGCATCTCAAGCAAACAGGCGCAAAAATGTATGTTCTCTATACCTGTCCCCATTGCTACAAACAAAAGCAATTATTTGGCAAAGAAGCTTTAGCCGAATTGAATTGGATTGAATGCCTTCCTGATGGTAAAAACTCTCAACCAAAACTCTGTGAAGCAGCCAAAATTGAGACAGTACCTACATGGGACATTAATGGCAAGTTTTATCAAGGTGAGCAAACACTTCAAAAGCTTGCTGATTTGTCAGGCTATCAAGGCGATCGCAATTTTACCTATATGCTGCCTGATCATTAATGATTCAAACACAAGTAAGAATATGCTAAAGTAAGGAAATCTTACATCCTGTTCTTGCAAAACTGGAGAACAAACTATGCTTGCTAAGTTAACTTCCAAAAATCAGCTTACTCTTCCTAAAAGTATTACAAGAGCGATCGGTGCTTCTGAATACTTTGATGTAAAAGTGGAAAATGGGCAAATTATTCTTACGCCTGTAAAGATTCAACGTGCTGATGCTGTGCGGGCTAAACTGGCTGCGTTGGAACTGAGCGAGCAAGATATTACTGATGCTGTCGTTTGGGCGCGTAAGGGATGAGAGTGGTAATTGATACTAATCTCGTATTATCAGCGTTGGTATTTGGTGGAAGTACAGCAAGATTACGTCTGGCATGGCAGAGCGATCGCTTTATCCCGTTGGTTTCTAAGGCAACGATTACGGAACTGATCAGGGTGCTTGCTTATCCCAAGTTCAAGTTGACAAAAGCAGAACAAGAGAATTTATTAGCGGATTATTTGCTATTTTGTGAAACGGTGTTGAGCCCAGAAAAATTACCGACTATTCCAGAATGTCGTGATCCTTTTGATGAACCTTTTTTAGTTTTAGCGCTAGTTGGGAATGCTGATTATCTGGTAACAGGCGATCGCGATTTGCTCTGTCTTGCTGATAGTTTTGCTTGTCCAATTGTCACTGTTGAGAAGTTTTTTGCAGTTTTTTGATCGCCTATATGTCCTTGTCAAGAGTGAGTATTTAGCGATCGCCTTTTTTTTCAGTCATCAAAATTAGATATCTTGCTTCACATTACGATGCCTCAATAATTCAACTTTTGCCAGACTCTATACTGCTCAGACGATTAGCTTATTTGGTGACACTCTGACGTGGTTAGGATTGGCTTTACTAGCTTTTGAACTTGCAGGGAAAGATAGTGCTGTAGTTCTTTCTGTGGCTTTGACATTGAAAGTTACGGCTTTTGTGATTCTCGCCCCGATCGCAGGTGCGATCGCAGATCGCTTAGATCGCAAACTAATATTATGTTGGTTTAGTCCCATTAATGCTACTTTGGGCGATCGCAGGAATGGGACAAGTTCTCGTGAATCTACCAACCCAGACTTTAATTGCCGATCAG
>JAYUSC010000519.1:0-7510 GCA_043755885.1 Pseudanabaena sp.
TAGCCCGCCGCAACTTTTTTGGGTTTTATATGGATCATTTTTTTCTTGGGGTTCCCTTACCAAAAAGAGATCGAAGTATTTACGTAAAATCAGTTATTCAATGGTGAGTAGATCGCAAAAAGTTTAAGCAATCCGCTAAAGCTTGTTTGAATTCTGCTAGAGAAAGTTCTAAAGTTCTCTTTGTTTCACTAAACTCGTTCCAAAGTGTTACTCGATCTGCTGTAAGTTTCAGCCCATAAGCATTACCGATTCCCTCTAGTAAATTGCGATCGCCTATTTCGATCTCTGCGATCGCAACTAAAAGATCATCACATACAGCCCCAACGCCTTGAACTTCTGATTGAAAGTATTGGCTGAGTAGTTGATATTGAGGCTCGGTGTCAGCTTTAAAATAGCCTTCCACATCTCGATAAAATCTGATATTAATCATTCGGTTTATACAATTTAATAAAGAACCAATTTTTTAGTGGTGCGGCGAAGCCGTACCACTAAAAAATCACCTGCGATAAATAGGATAGGCGGTGGTAATTGTGTTTGTGGATTTATTGTAATAACCTTCAATTTTTAAACCACTTGGTGAAGTGCCTTGCCAAGGTTCTTTAGATTTGTTGGCTAAGGCAAAAGCACTTTGGATTTCTGACAATACCTGAACCTGAGACCACTGATCTGGGAAAAAAGAAGAGCTGGACAGCTTGCTAACCCATTGACCATTAGCGGGGTTCCGAATTTCGACACGACCAATATAAACACCCTGTCTATTCGGTAGCCCCGTAAGTTTGACCATTTTGGCATTATTGCTATCCCTGCCATTTGGACGATGATGATAACCAACTGCCAAGCCGCGTCGATTAATTTCCCCCTGAAAAATATGAGTTTTGTTAATCGTCAGCGCTTTAGCAACAGGAGCTTTTGCGATCGTTGTATAGCTAGAGCTTTGGGGAATCGTTGTCGAAAATTGATTTTGAGGAGTAGTTGCTAGTGGGTTGAGAAAAAACGTGCCAAATATCGCACCCAGTGAAGTTAAGCCAACTGCTAACTTAGAAATCATCGCATTTGCCATAGTTTTATTTGAAGCTGTTCTAAAAAGTTGAGATAATCTATGTCGCAATCTGGTTGTGTTTTGCTGTTAAAAATCGACTGCAAAACACGACTATTATACAAATATGGGACATTTTAAACTGTGGCGATCGCAAATCAATATGGCTATTACACCGAAGATGATCGGGAATTTGTGATTACCGATCCGCGCACCCCGCGCCCTTGGTTTAACTATATGTGGAATAGCCAATATGCAGGGCTGATTTCCCATACAGGCGGCGGCTTTAGCTTCTTGGATTCGCCACGCGATAATCGCATCAGTCGGATGCGCTATAACTGCCTCCCTTGGGATCGCCCAGGGCGCTATGTGATGATCAAAGATAAGGCGACGGGGCAGTATTGGTCATTAAGTTGGTCGCCGACGATTAATCTTAACTATGACTTCTATGAATGTCGTCATGGTCAGGGATACACCAAAATCACGACCGAGATCAATGGAATTCGTGGCGAAATCACTTACTTCGTACCTACAGATACCAATGCCGAAATTTGGCGCGTGAAGTTAACAGATCTTTCGGGACAGGCACGAGATTTAGAAGTTTATTCTTTTTTAGAATTGTTGATGGGCAATGCTCTCAATGATCAGATCAATCAACCAAATGACAAGCATTTCACCGATATTCATTTTGACAAGGACTTGCAAGCACTCGTCGCCACCCGCCGCTATTGGGTGCTGAATAAAGGAGTGTCGGTTAAACAGCCGAATATTGATTGGAAGTATCAAATTTATTTTTCTCAGAGTTTACCAATTTCTGGCTTTGATAGCAGTCTTGATACTTTCATTGGTAGATGGCGATCGGAAGCGAATCCTGTGGCGATCGAAACAGGCGTGATGCGGAACACGGAGATTACGGCTGGTGATCCTGTGGTGGCTTTGCAGTCGAAGATTGCGTTGGCGGCGAATGGTTCTGTTGATTTTGCGGTGGTTTTGGAGATTACGGATAAGGGAGAAGAGCCTGCCCTCACGCCCAACCCCTCTCCCGCAGGAGAGGGGAGCAAGATTATTGAAATAGCCGATCGCAAATTTGGGCAACTCAAACAGAAATGGGATCAGCATTTATCTTGCGTACAGGTGCAAACACCCGATCCAGCCTTTAACGCGATGCTCAATGTGTGGAATCAGTATCAGGCGGCTGTTACTTTTGATATGGCGCGAAATTCTGGCTATTATCATGGCGGATTGTTGTTTGGGACGGGAATGCGCGATCGCTTCCAAGATATTCTTGGGGTGGTGATGGTCGATCCTGCGCGAGTGCGGGAGAGACTTATCAAGGCGCTCAACTTCCAATTTAAAGATGGTTCCACTTTACATAATTATTTTGTGCTGACCAATACAGGCGAACGCACAAATCATTCCGATACGCCGCTGTGGATTCCCTTTGGCATTGTTGAATATCTCAAAGAAACAGGTGATTTCTCGATTCTTGATGAAGTTGTTCCTTACCATGACGATACTTCAGGCTCAGTTTATGAGCATTTGGTCAGGGCGCTAGATTTTGCGATCGCAAATACAGGTGAGCGAGGGATGCCGCGCATTTTTACAGGCGATTGGAATGATACGCTCGATCATGTTGGCTCAGAGGGTAAGGGCGAAACCACTTGGGGCGCATTCTTTTTGGGCTATGTGTTGAATAAGTCATTACCAATATGTGAACATCAAGGCGATCGCAAATCTTTAGAAAAATTCCAAAATTTCTATGAGCATTTGCGGCAAGTGATCAATGATATCTGTTGGGATGGCGAATGGTATTTACGTGCTTTCCGTGACAATGGCGAACCGATTGGAGTGTCAGCAGCGACTCAGGGCAAAATCTTCTTGAACGCGCAATCATGGGCGGTGATTTCGGAACTTGCACCGAAGGATCGTGCTGACAGAGCAATGGCAAGCAGTCGCGAACATCTAGCGACTCCTTTTGGAATGCAGATTGTCGCGCCATCATTCACTGAAATCGATGATACGATTGGCTTAATCAGTCGTTGCGTGGCAGGAAAGAAAGAGAATGGCGCAGTCTTTAATCATGCTTCAGCTTGGTTTGTGCTAGCTTCTCTGCTTAATGGTGATACAGAATTTGGTTGGGAAATCTATCGGCGGATGATGCCGATTAATTCCTCACAAGCTACAGATGCAAAATGCGATCGCTTTGAAACTGAGCCTTATGTTTATCCAGAATATGTAACCAGTCCCGATCATGAAACTCAAGGACAGGCAAGCCATTCATGGCTGACTGGTACGGCAGTGTGGATGTTACGCATTGGGCTTGATTATATTTTGGGATTCCAACCCACTTTTACTGGCATGATCATCGATCCGAAAATTCCTGCTGCATGGTCTGGCTTCACGGCGCAACGTAAGTTTCGCGGTAAGGTTCTCTCATTGACGGTGGTTAATCATAGTCCGGTCAAGCAAATGACTGTGAATGGTCAAGTTGTGGAAGGGAACTTTATTGATCTTGCTCTCTATGAGGGTAATGAGATTGCGATCGCAGTTAACCTATAGTAAGTAATTCGAGAGATTGTCCCAAAGGGACAATCTCTCGAATTGCTATAAATGAATTTAGGGATTTCCAATTTGCATAGCTAAATTATTGCTAGTGCTATAATTTAGTACGCCCAATCACAAGTCTCTATACCTAAATTTAGACTAAGCAGAGGATTTGCATGAAACTATCCCAAATCATTATCAATACTGTATTGTCAAGCGCTGTCATCACCATAGCGATATTCACGCTCAATTGGGCAAGTGATACAGACATTGCGATCGCACAAGATTCGTCCGACTGTTTTATGATTAACTCGCGAGGAAGACGAATTGATTTAGGTAAACTATGTGGTGGTAGTGATAGCAACACAATTAAACCCACTGCTCAACCTCCTAGAGCATCTGAAGTTAGGTCTGATCCGAATGGAACGATTAAAATTCGGATCAAGAGATTCAGAAATAAGATCCCAACTGTCGATGTGGTTTTTAATGGAGATCGTACTTATGAGATGATTTTTGATACTGGTGCAAGTAATACGTTAATCACTTCTGAAATGGCGAAATCACTAAGCGTAGTGCCATACAACTATGCTGATTTTAATATTGCAGATGGCAGTAATGTCAGATTCCCTATAGGCGAAGTAAAATCAATTGGGATAGGTTCATTCAAAATCCAAATATTGCCTGTTGTAATTGCTGAAAAGGCAGATATTGGTTTGCTAGGCAATGATTTTTTTGGACAGTTTGACGTTAAGATTGGGCGCTTTGAGATTGAATTGTCTCCTCGTAAGTTTTTTTAGCTGTGTTGATATAAAGTTCGACTTTGTTTTGTCCCTGTAATGCTATCGACATTCACTGCTAGACTAAGTAAAAGAAAAATTTAACGATTAGCACACCTACTGAATCGATGCCTCAAGATACTGTTGCGACTGTTTCAACTTCTGCACCCAATATCACCACAGACGAAGCCCTAATTGTCTACGAAGACATGGTGCTGGGGCGTACTTTTGAGGATAAGTGCGCTGAAATGTATTATCGCGGAAAAATGTTTGGGTTTGTGCATTTGTATAACGGGCAAGAAGCCGTTGCTAGTGGCGTGATCAAGGCGATGCGCCCCGACGACTATGTATGCAGCACCTACCGCGACCATGTTCATGCTTTGAGCGCAGGTGTCACCGCTAATGAAGTCATGGCAGAACTGTTTGGTAAAGAAACAGGATGCAGTAAGGGTCGTGGCGGCTCGATGCATATTTTCTCAGCCAAGAATAACTTTTTGGGTGGTTACGCCTTCGTTGCGGAAGGGATTCCCGTCGCAGCGGGAGCCGCATTTCAGTCAAAGTATCGCCGCGAAGTGATGGGCGACCCTAATGCTGACCAAGTAACGGCTTGCTTCTTTGGTGATGGGGCTAGCAACAATGGTCAATTTTTTGAAACTTTGAACATGGCGGCGTTGTGGAAGTTGCCAATTATTTTTGTAATCGAAAATAATGACTGGGCGATCGGCATGAAGCATCATCGCGCCACCTCTGATGTCAGGATTCACAAAAAAGCTGAAGCTTTTGGGATGCCGGGGTTTGAAGTCGATGGGATGGATGTGATGGCAGTTCGCGAACGCGCTCAAGAAGCAGTTCGTCGCGGTCGTGCTGGTGAAGGTCCTACCGTTTTAGAATGTATGACCTATCGCTTTAGAGGTCACTCTCTGGCTGACCCCGATGAGTTACGCAGTAAGGAAGACAAGGATAAGTGGTTTGGTCGTGATCCGATTAAAATCTTTGCTAGCCGTTTGCTAGAGCATGACTTGGTGGAAGAAGGTCAATTGAAAGCGATCGATAAGAAAATCCGTGATGTGGTCGAGGAATGTGTTCGCTTTGCGGAAACTTCTCCTGAACCCGATCCTAAGGATTTGTTCCGCTATCAGTTTGCCGAAGACGAATAACAAAAAGGAGCGCTAAGCGCTCCTTTTTTTATAGCTTGCAGCGAGATATTTGGGCTTGTTCCCAATCGACATCATCTGTAATTGCATAGGAAAAATCGCAATTAACTAAGGTTGCTTTGTGAAATGAGGCTTTGGTTAGGTCTGCGTACTGAAATCTTGTACCGATCGCAGTTCTCGATCTGTTAATTGTGAGGCGAAATAAATAAATACTTCCAAAAATTTGTAATGGCTCGATCGCTAAAAATATCAGTAGGGCGGTGAAGACGTTAAACCTTAAAGCTCCAATAATTGCGTTAAACGCGCCAGTAACTAATATTTTTGCGAAGGTTGAACCAAAAAATCCCGATCCGAAGGCGACGATCAGGGAAATGGCTATAGCCGTAAAAGTTTTTTTTCTACTAGCGATCGCAAAACTAGCGGTGAATGCGATCGCAAAGCCAACCGCAAATACGATGATCGCGATGATCGCCCCCCAATATACGGTCTCGCGATCAATTCTCCCTGCCCCAAAAATGAAAGTAATCACAAAGGCGACCAGTAATATTGTGGCAATCGTTGCCGTACCCGCAAACATCAGCGCCATTAGCAGCGCGGTGATACTTGTGATCGCGTTTTGACGTTGGCTTGCACCCGTCCGTACATTCGCAAAATTAGCAGCTTTAAGTTGAGCGCGACAAAAGTTGCATCCACGAATATCTGCGCCGCTAAAGTCAGCACCGACGAGATTTTTATCTTTAAAAGAGCGATCGCGCAAATCTTGATTTGCAAAGTTAAGACTTTGACTCATAGCTCCCCTAATAAGCTTATACAAGGTTTAGATAGATGCTTGCGTTTATCTAAACCTTTATGAATTTTAAGTTAATTCGTCCAAGGTTGGCTTAGAAATATGTGGCAGTCCCCAGCCTAGTTTTTCGCGCAAGACCTTAAAGAACTCACCTTTTTGTAAGCGGATAAACCTTGCAGGGTATTGCGATCGCTCGACTTCAACCCGATAGTCAGGATAGACATAGCAGCCAGCATTGCCATCGACAACTAACACCAAACGATGACTATTGGCGGGGGTGACGACGGTTTTCTCGGTATTGGCAAATACTAAAGCTCGTGAAGCCATCGAGTGAGCGCAAATAGGAATAAGCTGAAATACAGGAATGCCTGGCTCGATCACGGGACCACCTGCGGAGAGCGCATAGGCAGTCGAGCCTGTGGGTGTGGAAATAATCACCCCATCCGCCGCAATATCTACAGGCATATGGCGACCAATCTGGACTTCAAAGTGACACATGCTGGTCAATGGTTCACGATGCAGTACCATTTCGTTGAGTGAGAGGGCTTCCCAGAGCAGTCCTTGGCTATCGTAGACGCGCACCGTCATCATCGATCGCTGCTCAACTACATAGTGACCTTCAACGACTTGGGCGATCGCTTCTTCCCAATCATTCAGGTAGGTTTCGGTTAAAAAGCCCATATGCCCTGTATTCACATTCAGGACTGGTAAACCAAGTGGGGCAATTTGACGACAAGCGGATAGCACTGTCCCATCACCACCTAGGGCGACCACAAACATGAGATCGCGATCGAAGCCTAGTGGCACTAAGCTCTCAATTAAAGTATGACAAACTGGAGCATCTGGCTTACCGTAGCCCAAAATACCGCCATTTCCCGTTGCTAGAACAGTCTGGATATCACGCTTTTCTAGCCACATTTGCATATCCAACGCTACACGCTTAGCGACAGGTTTTGCGTCGTTATATATAATCCCGACTTTTGGCACGATCAATGACTACCTAGACTATTCAAAAATTTTGTCAGTTTTGTCATTATATAGCAATCCAAGTTTTGCTTAGTACATAAAACCCAAATAAAAGAAAGTCGGCGCTTCGCGCCGATAGGGCAACCGCACAGGTTTCTTAACAAAGCCCTACATATTTCTTAGCAATCACTTAAGGGAATCCCAAGAAAAAAAATAATCCATATAAAACCCAAAAATGTTGCGGCGG
>JAYUSC010000520.1:0-3185 GCA_043755885.1 Pseudanabaena sp.
GCCCGCCGAACCAATTTTCGGTTTTATTAAATTTTCGTTCCTTAGCAATATTTTCTAAAATTATTTTGTGTTGATCTGTGGAGAAATAGACGAAAAGATGGATGTTTTATTAACGAAACTGTATGAAATCTTCACAGCCCAAATTTTAGATGTTGGAGGTACTAAGTTTTCGATTGCCACAATCGCCTCTTTATTGGGACTAATCATCCTTGCTTTTTATGTATCTAAACTTATTAGCGAAATCATTCGGCGATCGCTGTTAACAAGACTTCGCGTTAATCGCGGATTACAAGAAGCGATTACTGTATTTATCAAATATGTATTGATCATCCTTAGTAGCGTAATCGTTTTACAAACGGCGGGAATTAATCTTAGTTCCTTAGCCGTAATTGCAGGTGTAGTAGGCCTTGGAATCGGCTTTGGATTACAAAATCTCGCGAGTAACTTTATCAGTGGACTTGTCTTACTTTTCGAGCAAACTCTCAAGGTTGGGGATTACATCGAAATCGGTGAACTGAAAGGCACAATCGAAAAAATCTCAATTCGCTCCACCATACTTCGTACCGATGATGATGTATTTGTAATTGTGCCAAATCAGCGCTTTATTGAACACAATACCGTTAACTGGAGTTACGAAGGACATACTTGTCGTATTCATATTCCGATTAGTGTCGCTCATGACACAGATTTATTGGTCTTGACAGAAGCACTGCTAACCGCAGCCCGCCATGAACCCCGCGTATTGTCAACTCCGCCACCAGAAGTCAGATTTCATAAGTTTGAGAGAGATTCTCTAGAATTTGAGCTACTGGTTTGGATTGATGAACCTGATGCGAATGAACCTATTCGCAGTTCTCTTAACTTTCGGATTGCTTACGAGATTAGAGAAAGAGGAATTAAAATACCTCTGCCAACTAGAGAAATAGTACTTCGTAATCCTGAATTAATTCGACAGACATTTTCTCCATTAGATTTAGACAATGATGGTAAGGCGGAAAGAATACAAATTAATTCAAAAACGATACGCTCCATTTCACCTGTTTCGAGTGACATGAACACGGCAAATCTGCGCGATTTGTTGCGGAAAATATCCTATTTTGAAAGAAGTACAGAAGTAGAACTGTTTGCATTAATTGCAAGGGGTTATCGTAAACATTTTGATATTAGTGAAGTGATTTGTCATGAAGGTGATCCTAGTGAGGAGTTCTATATTATTTTGTCTGGAGCGGTAGAAGTTTTTTCTGAAAAAAATCATCAGGCGATCGCAACTTTAAGAGAAGGGGAGTTTTTTGGTGAGATATCCTTGCTGACTGGTACGCCCCGCACTGCGACTGTCCGAGCTTTGGTAGTTAATACAGTTCTTTTTGTAGTTGAGCGGCAACAATTGCAAAAGCTTTTAAGTGAACACAAAGAATTCGGTGAACAAATCGCGGTGAAATTATCAGAACGTCAACAGGTTCTAATCAGTCTCGGATTATTGAATGAGGAAGAATTACAAAAATCACAGTATGCAGCGTTAGCATGGGTACGCGATCGCTTAAATAATTTGTTTGGAATTCACCTAGGCAAAAACTAATCCAGTACTTCAATCCCTACAACCATCACCGTTCTCAAAAACAAACCAAACACGGATCGCCTATCCAATTCCCATAAACTGCGATCGCAACTCATCTCAAATCAAACTGCGAGCGCCTATCCGTGATCTAAATAGTTGCTATAATTACTCATATGTTTCATCGTTGGTAGAAACCATGCAAGTAAAAGACTTGACTGTAGAGCAACTACAAACCTTAATCCGTAGCACCGTGGATGAACGTTTGGATGAATACTTTGGCGATCCTGATCAGGGAGAAGAAATCAAAGAATCATTCATGCAAAGTTTGCTAAACATACGAAAGAAACGGGTGGAGGGAAGATCTACTATTCCAGCATCAGAAGTATATAAAAGATATGGAATAGAGCGATAAATGGCTTATTCAGGTTAGTTTTGAACCAGAGTCTATAGATGATTTAGATTCAATTTCTCAGGTTGTGCGCGTGCGGATTCTGAAAAAAATTGAATGGTTAAGAGTTAATTTTGAGAAGGTTTCTTCTCTGCCATTGACTGGTCAGTGGTCTAGTTTTTATAAGTTAAGAGTAGGAGATTATCGAGTCATTTATGAATTTGATATAGAAAATCAGTTAATCTTCGTTGCTAGAGTTGGTCATCGCAGGGAAATTTATTAGAGTCAGATCGCCTATCTAATTCCCCATAAATATCATCGCCTCTCAAAAAAATCAACCAATCTGCAATCGCCTAAACAATCGAGTAAAGCCGCTAAGCTTACTTATCCCTAGAAATTCATCTTGATAAGCAAGGCGATTCGATGCAGTTATACTGTACTTAAATTAAAATTCAATTTTTTCAAGGAGGCTAGAGGCAATATGTCTGAGTCGATCGCCTTAGAACTTCCTGAACCTTTGGCAAAAAAAGTTAAGGAAATTGCTGCGCTCAATCGTCAGGGGATTGAAGAAATGCTGATTGAATGGATTGATCGCACTATTAATGAGATTCCCATAGATACTTTGCCTGATGAACAGGTTCTGGCTCTTTGTAATTTGCAGATGGGTGAACAGCAGCAAAGGGTTTTTAGCAATTTACAATCTCTAAATAGTGAAGGATTGCTTAATGTACAGGAAGTTAAGAAGCTGAATGAGTTAATGCAGGTTTATCGTCATGGTTCGGTACGGAAGGCTAAGGCAATACAGGTTGCGGTGATGCGTGGATTAATCCCTGCTTTGAATGCTGTCTCATGAGTCGTCCTTATATTTCGGTTGAGATTGATCGCAATGTTCGCAGTATGGCTAAAAACCGATGTGGCTATTGCCTTAGTCCTCAAAAGTTAGTCATGGCACGTCTAGAGATTGAGCATATTATTCCTGTTTCTAAGGGTGGCATCAGTGAAGAGTCGAATCTTTGGTTAGCTTGTCCAATTTGCAATAGTCATAAAGCTGGCAAGATTGAGGCGATCGATCTAGTTACGAATGAGGTTGTGGTGCTATTCAATCCGCGTACTCAAGTTTGGGTGGAGCATTTTGCTTGGGCTGAGGATGGTATTTGTATTCTCGGTAAGACTCCAACGGGACGGGCAACGGTGAGGGCTTTGAGTCTTGATAGTGATTTTGATGCTTTGGAGGTTCGGAGT
>JAYUSC010000521.1:0-3184 GCA_043755885.1 Pseudanabaena sp.
GAACGACCCGACTCATCTCTGAAGGCAGCTAGTCTGCTAAATCTTGGCGATACCCTGCGACTGAGTGGCGATCTCCAAGGTTCCAAACTTGTATTGCAAGCAAGTCTGGCGATCGCAAAAAAGCTCAATGACTCTTCGATCATTGCTGATGCTCTACTGAGTTTAGGAAATACCGCTTATAGCTCACAACAAATTGCCGAAGCGATCGGCTACTATCAGCAAGCTGCGATCGCCGCTAACTCTGCGATCCAAAAAGTCCAAGCTCAACTCAACGAACTGCGTCTGCAAATTGAAGCGAAACAGCCTGAAGCGGCACAACTATTATTAAGCGATCTGCAAACTCAACTATCCAGCCTCCCGCCGAGCCGAGCCTCAATATATGCAAAAGTAAACTTTGCCCAAAGTCTGGTTAAGCTTAATCCCACAAGCGATCGCAAAGCCCCAGCAAAACTTCTCGCCACCGCCGCCCAACAAGCAAAAGCGATGGGCGATCCCAGAGCCGAATCCTATGCGATCGGTTATTTGGGTAACCTCTACGAACAAAACCAGCAGTTTTCAGAAGCCCAAACCCTAACCGAGAAAGCGCTGATTCTCGCCCAGACCAATAATGCCTCAGATATCGCCTACCGTTGGCAATGGCAACTAGGACGAGTATTCAAATCTCAGGGCGATCATCCGAAGGCGATGATTGCCTACACCGAATCCGTGAATACGCTGGCTTCGATCCGTGGCGATCTCGTTTCCAGCAATGCAGATATTCAGTTTTCCTTCCGTGATAGCGTCGAACCAGTCTACCGTCAGTTGGTCGCCTTACTACTCACTTCAGAGAGTGGTAAACAAGTCAGCCAAGACAATCTCAGATCTGCTCGTAAAGTGATCGAATCTTTACAGCTTGCAGAACTAGATAACTTTTTCAAAGAAGCTTGCCTGACAGGGCTGGCTACCCAAGTTGATGAAGTCGATCCACAAGCTGCTGTGCTCTACCCGATCGTTTTGCCTGAGAGTCTAGAAGTTATTATTTCACTTCCAGATCGTTCTTTTCTGCACAGGACAACCAAAATACCTCAGAATAAACTAGAGGATCTCCTGAGCGAATTACGGCGGTCGCTACGTCGAACATCTCTTGAAACAGACATTCAAGAAGTATCAGCAAAAATTTATAAGATATTAATTGGTAAAGAAACAGAATCTATATTAGCTACGAATAAAATTAAAACCTTAGTATTTGTTCTCGATGGTTCCCTAAGAAATTTGCCCATGGCAGTTCTCTATGATGGACAACAATACTTGATGGAAAAATATAATCTGGCGATCACCCCTGGGTTACAACTCGTCGATCCTCGCCCACTCAAGCGTCAACAACTAACTGTATTTGTCGGTGGCTTGAGTAAGGAAATCCAAAATTATAAGGCGCTGCCAAATGTCGAAAGAGAGATTCAGCAAATCGCCTCGCTTGTATCCGCTCAAACACCATTACTTAATGAAACGTTTATTAGCGAGTCTATTCAAAAACAAATTAGCAAAATCCCCTATAGAGTTGTTCATCTGGCCACTCATGGTGAATTCAGCTCTGATGCTGAAAAAACTTTTATCCTAACGTGGAACAATCGGCTTGGAGTCAAACAATTAGGAGAATTGCTGCAATCTAGAGAACGAGATAGCCGAACTCCCATCGAGCTATTAGTACTCAGTGCTTGTAAAACGGCCAAGGGTGACAATCGAGCTACTTTAGGCTTAGCAGGAATGGCCGTGAGATCGGGAGCGCGTAGCACGATCGCAAGTTTATGGTCAGTAGAAGATAGTGCCACAGCGACATTTATGGAAAACTTTTATCAAGAGTTATCGACTCTCAGCACAACTAAAGCTGATGCTTTACGCAAAGCTCAGATTAGCCTGTTGAAAAACCCTCAGTTTACGCACCCTTTCTATTGGGCTCCATTCGTTCTTGTCGGTAATTGGCTGTAACCAGAATCATTAAAGAGGACGCAAAGCCTCCTCTTTAATGATTCTGATATTTTCTGAATTTTAAAAGATAAAAATGGCGATTAGTGTAAAAAACGAGTAATATATTACTTAATAGTGATGTTACATAGAATCAGGGATTTGGGCTTAGAGATCAAGCCCCCACCTATCCAAAAAATGTAGGTGCTTACTCTCCAAGCCCTCTTTCAATATGACTTCACAGCTTCTAATTTAGTCCACTAGGAAACTTGCAGTTAGTCAGTTACTGCTTATAGGAATAAAGCTATGTTCTCTAAATACTTTTATCGATACTTTATCCTCTTGGCGATCGCAATATTCTGGGAAATCACCACATTATCTGTTGTCTCCTCAGATGCTCGCGCCCAAACATTTGAGCCACCGACAAGCAATCCTACCCCAAAAACAAGCATCGGTGGTGGAAGGCGGAGCAACGATGGTCAATGTCTAAAAAATCGAGATATTCAAACTAGAAATGACAAAACTAAAAAATCTTTAGAGCAAGAGCTTACGCCTCTACTCCCGCCTAATAAGTTTGGTCTCACAGTCTCATCGAATCCAATATTGTTTGCATATATTCCCAAAACCACTGCGATCGCAGTAGAGTTCACCCTCGAAAATGCTCAAGGTAAGGGTCTCGACCGCAAGACCGTCACTCTAACCAACACACCCAGCATCGTCAATGTTCAATTCGAGAAAACACCTCTAGAAGTTGGGCAAGATTACAAATGGCTGATCTCCGTCATCTGCGAAACTGGCGATCCTGAAGATACCTTTTCTGAAGGGATCATTCGTCGCATCAAACCCGAATCAGCTTTGCTCAGCAAATTAGTAAAGGCAACTGCGATCGAGCGCGTATCCCTATACGCAAAGTTTGGGATTTGGCATGAAGCGATCGCAGGGCTTGCAAATTTGCGTCTGTCTCAACCAAATAGCCCCGAGCTAAAAACTAGTTGGCTAACTTTGCTCAAGTCCACCAGCCTAGACTCGATCGCAAATATACCGCTCACAAACTAATTGGATCATGATTGGCGGCGCTTTGCGCCGCCAATCATGATCATCACTGATGTTACGTGGAACCCTCACCCCCCAGCCCCCTCTCCCGCAGGAGCTACCGTATACACACAAGTAAAGTAATTTCTCAAATCCCAGAAATAACCCCTCCCTAGCCCTCCCCTTGCAAAGGGGAGGGAACGAATTTCTA
>JAYUSC010000522.1:0-3171 GCA_043755885.1 Pseudanabaena sp.
GCGATCGCAATTTTTATCTAGAGATTTGCGATCGCAATCATGAAATCCATACTCTCACCACAGACACTTCAATCTGATTTTTGCAAGATTTCTTAGGCATAGATTCCGCAAAGTTTTGCCAAAAGGAAACCTTAATTGCTGTGCGTCAATCTGCCCAAAAGGTTGCCCAATTATTAAAAGATCAAGGGCTTAGCGAAGATGACATCATTGCCGAATTTAACGCTATGCGTAAACAAGCAAGGAGAGACGCAACCAAATAATGCCAAAGATAATTGTCCTAGATACAAACATTTTAGTCCGAGCATTATTAGGCGAAAAAGTAAGGTAAGTTAATTAAATAAACACCATTGGCTTATTCTTAAATGGAGCGAAAGCTTCCGCATCAAAGCGGTAGAGACTAGCGGGACGACCTGCTCCCCGTGAGGTTTTGATGCCAGTATCACTTAAAAAGCCTAACTTTAATAATCGGGTGCGGAAATTGGAATAGTCAGAGAAATTCTCACCGAGAACGGTAGTGTAGAGTTGATAGAGATCGCTGAGAGTAAAAGCTTCAGGCAAAACATCAAAAGCAACAGGGCTATATTCGAGTTTGTTGCGGAGGCGGCGATGTCCGTATTCGAGAATGCGATTGTGATCGAAGGCGAGTTGAGGAACTTGCTTAACGGGATACCATGCGATGCCACTCACGCCATCGGCGATGAGTTCGGCTTGAGAGAAGGGAACTAGCGCAAAATAACTAACAGATAGATAGCGCATAGCAAAACTATCGGGAGCCTCGCGAGGATCACGACCGATATCGCCGAAAGTGAAGAGTTGTTCGAGATAAAGATTTTTGGCGCGGATTTTTTCGGCGAGAATCCGATAGGCGGCTTCTTCGAGGGATTCGCCTTGACGCACGAGGGTTCCTGGTAAACACCAGCGATCGCGATATGGCTCATGTTGGCGCATCACCAGTAGCACCAATAGACGATTCTGCTCGGTGTCTACGGAAAAGATCACGTTATCGACACCGACTTTAAAGTCTGCTAGGGGCTTGGGGGCTATGGGGCGGGACTTGTCTGCCATGCGTAAAGCGACTCTCGTTGGATATATGCTGCGACTGTGGGTATTATGACTGAACTGTTGCCATTGTTGCGATAGTCTGACGAAGAAACGTTGGGTATCGAGGTGGAGTCAGGCGCGATCGCAACTTCAGTACCCATATTGATCAGGCGATCGATATCGTCTCCTAAAATGGTCACGCCTTGACGGGGAACGACTAGCAGATTAACTTGATTGAGCAAGTCTTGAGCGCGATACCAAGTTGGCAACTGCGGCACAAGGTCGCCACCGATGACAAGGGTGAAGTTTGCATGGGGCAGTATTTGTTTGGCTTGTTCGACGGTATTAATCGTGCGTGGACTACTAATTTCGGGATGCAAGCCAATCGTTTGGGCGGGTGGCTGGATCGCAGCGATGGTTAGCTCCATCATCGCGATGCGATCGCATAAGCTTGCTTGATGAGTTTTGAATGGGTTATCTGATACCCAAACGATTGTGCGATCGTAATGATGATCCAACCATTGCAAGATCTGTTGATGTCCAATGCTAGGCGGATCGGCGCTAGTTCCAAAAAGAGCGATATTCATGATTCCCTTTGCAAACTTGCGGCGATCGTAACAGGAATAGATATTGGTGAAGTAATGGCGCGTACAGTCTGCGGTAATGACTGCACAGAATTACGAGTACGTTTTGCGATCGCATCCAAATCATCCAACGATTTCAACAGTTCTCCATCATGCATGATTAGTTCTAGTAAAGGTTGCTCGTTGGGTTGAGGAAAATCGGAAATATGGGTGAGACGATCGCCTGTCACAATCCCATTCTCGAGACTGCGCCAGATTTGTTTGCGACCTGAGATCGATTGCTTGCCACTTGATTTTTTGGAAACAGGAATATTATCAATTTCCACTAATTTATAAACTCCATTTACGGGCGCACCTGTGACCAATTTTGTACCGACGCCATAGCCATCGATGGGCGCTCCTAAAGCTTTTAATCGGAGAATCTCGGCTTCGTCAATGTCGCCACTGGCGAATATAGCAGCATCGGGAAGTAGCGATCGCACTTCTTTGGATAGTGCCGCAATATCGCCCGAATCAATCCGAACTCCCTTTACTTGCATTTCGCCAGATTTGATTTTTTCAGCAAGATTTCGAGCGGCTGCGATCGTATCGAAGGTGTCGATTAAGAGAGGGCTATTTGGGAAGACTTGATGGAAAGCGCTAAATGCTTGAGCTTCGCTTCCTTCGGTTGCATTTAGAGCCATCACCAAAGCATGAGCCATCGTACCACTAGGCTTTCGACCAAGTTTGAGAGCCGCTAATACATTAGAAGTAGCATTCATTCCTGCGGCTAATGCTGCTCTTGCCGCCCAGAGTGAGGCTTGAGGACTGAAGGCGCGTCTTGTGCCAAATTCTAAAAGGGTAATGCGCTCGCCTGCTGCATCACGTATTCTCGCGGCTCTGGTGGCAATCAGGGTTTGATAGTTAATTGTATTTAGCAAATAGGTTTCTACTAATTGCGCTTGCCAGAGTGGTGCTTCGATTCTTAGAAAAGGCTCATTGGCAAACATGGCGGTTCCTTCTGGCACTGCCCAGAGATCCCCTTCAAAGCGAAAGTTTCTTAATAATTCCCAAAAACTGCGATCGGCGTTGGCAAAGATCCCTGTAGCTTGGAGAGCTTCAATTTGATCTGAGGTGAAATGCAGATTTTGTAAATACTCCACTGCTTGAGCGAGTCCCATGGCGATCAGATAGCCAAATCCCTCAGGCAATCGCCGCACAAATAACTCAAAACTAGCACGTTTGCGATCGCAGCCCTCGCGGACATAGCAAGCGCCCATCGTCAGTTGATAAAGGTCAGTGAGTAGCCCATATTCATCGATGGCGATGTTCAGCGTATCGGACTTTAGGCTCACGGCAGGGTTCACAGTTGTAGCACTCATGACTTTGGTGGGGTAGAGGCTGGTATGTTTTTATTATAGTGTTTTTCACCAAAATTGCAAGCTTATTTTAAGATTTAATATAATTTAAAGGTTATCGTTGCTAAGCCATAAATCAGAGATTAAAGCTTCATAGCTATGTAAAACCGAAAAGAGAGTTGCGGCGCAAAGCACCGCAACTCTCTTTT
>JAYUSC010000523.1:0-3169 GCA_043755885.1 Pseudanabaena sp.
TCGTTACAAAGCTCAGCGTGCTTCCGATGCAATAGCAGGATTAGCTGAGAAGCCCACCCTATACTCGTCCGCGAGTTAGGGATGGGAGTCGTCACCTCAAAAGCTTTTGCTTCGCGTCACCTTTTGATTTTTGATCGGTTTGATCTATTATTATTAAGCTCGTTATTTGGTAGGTAAGAAGTATAAATGCTGAATCCAGTTGATTTCAGCGGTAGCCCGTTTCATTTTGTGGGTATTGGCGGGATCGGGATGTCGGCGATCGCCTATATCTTAGCGAAGCAAGGATTTACGATATCTGGCTCGGATCTTAGTAGCAATCGCATCACTCAAAAACTACAGGATCTGGGTGTCAAAATTTTTCAAGGGCATCACGCAGACAACATTGATCTGGCAAATGCGCCTCAGGTTGTTTGTTCTACAGCGATCAATCAACAAAATCCTGAGTTTCAGGTCGCTTTAGCTAACGGTTTACCGATTTTGCATCGTTCGGATTTATTAGCAGCATTAATCGCCCAATTTCAGGCGATCGCAGTTGCAGGTACGCATGGCAAAACGACGACTAGCAGCTTAGTTGGCTTTTTATTGCTGAAAGCTGGACTCGACCCCAGTATTATCATCGGCGGCGAAGTTAGCGCTTGGCAAGGAAATGCGCGTTTGGGACAAGGCAAATATCTCGTTGCTGAAGCCGATGAGTCCGATGGCACTTTGGTCAAGTTCTTGTCTCACATCGGCATTATTACCAATATTGAGCTAGATCATCCTGATCACTATCACAGCCTTGAACAGGTCGTTGATATCTTTGAAACTTTTGCAAAACGCTGTGAAGTTGTGGTTGGCTGTATTGATTGCCCAACCGTGAAGGAGTTTATTCATTCAGACATCACCTATAGTTTGAGCGATCCGATCGCAGACTATACGGTGTCGGAAGTTCATTACACGCCGTTAGACACCCAAGCCTTGGTGATCGAACGCGGTAAAACTTTAGGAAAAATCTCTGTAGGGCTGCTGGGCAAACATAACCTCAGCAATGTTCTCGCTGCGATCGCCGTGGCTCGTTATGTGGGTGTTGAGTGGCAAGCGATCGCAGATGCTTTACCTAATTTTGTGGGTGCTAGCCGCCGCTTTGAGATTAAAGGCGTGCAGAACGGGATTACTTTTGTTGATGACTACGCCCACCACCCTAGCGAAATTATTGCCACGCTTGCCTCGGCAAGACAACAAAATACGACTAGCCGTGTCGTGGCGATCTTTCAGCCCCATCGCTATAGCCGCACCCATAGATTCTTAGCCGAATTTAGTCAGTCCTTCACCGATGCCGACATGGTGATCGTCACCGATATCTATGCCGCCAGCGAACCCAATGATGGCAAGATTTCAGGCGCACAAGTTGCCGATGCGATCGCATCCTTCCAAGATCAAGTGCATTATTTGCCAACCCTCAAAGATGTTCAAGCATTCTTAGTCAAAAATTTACAGTCTGGAGATCTCGCCGTATTTCTCGGTGCGGGCAATCTCAATCAAGCGATCGCACCGACCATGAAGGAAATAGAAGAATCGCAAAGTGATTCTTCTATTAGTTAGTCTCAACGCCATGTCAATCGATCTTCAAATCCAAAACTCAATTCGTGCAAATGTATCTCTCGCAGGACTAACTTCGATGCGCGTTGGTGGTGCAGCGGAGTACTTAATTTCGCCGCGCTCATCGACAGAGCTAGCCGAAAGTTTGGCATGGGCTAGCGATCGCAATTTACCAATCACAATTATCGGTGCAGGGAGCAATCTCTTAATTAGTGATCAAGGTTTAGCAGGTTTAGTTGTTTGCACAAGACATCTACGCGGTATTGAGTTTGATCAGCATTCTGGACAGGTCACCGCCGCCGCAGGTGAGCCTGTAGCCCGTTTAGCGATGCAAATCGCTAGTCATGGTTGGGCTGGCTTTGAATGGGCGGTGGGCATCCCTGGGACTGTGGGTGGATTAGTGGTGATGAATGCAGGGGCGCAGGGTGGATCGGCGGCAGATTGTGTGGTTTCCGTGCAGACTGTGACTTCAACAGGTGAACCGAAGCTAATTTATCCTCAAGATTTGGATTTCAGCTACCGCACCTCAGCTTTACAAAAATCATCCAGACTCGTTACAGGCGCGACTTTTAAATTTCAGACTGGCGGTAATCCCGACGCGATCGCAGCGGATACAGAATCCAAACTCAAAGCAAGACATACGACCCAGCCCTATCACTTGCCCAATTGCGGCAGTGTTTTCCGCAATCCTTTACCCCTATTTGCCGCGAAACTAATTCAAGACGCAGGCTTAAAAGGCTATCAAATCGGCAATGCTCAAGTCTCAGAACTACATGCCAACTTCATCGTTAATCTCGGTCATGCAAAAGCTAGTGATATTTTCAGTCTCATCCAACACATTAAGACGGTGATTTGCGATCGCAATGGTGTGGTACTGGAAACCGAAGTGAAGATGATCGGTAATTTGTGACGACTCCCAGCCCTAACTCGCGGACGAGTATAGGGTGGGCTTCTCAGCTAATCCTGCTATTGCATCGGAAACACGCTGAGCTTTATTGACTGTCCGCCCGACAGCCAAGTTCTTGACATTAATTGCAGCATTCACATCCCGATCAAGTTCCAACCCGCAAACATGGCAACTATGCCAACGGTCTGCAATGGTTTTAGGGACGCGAGTGCCACAATTAGAACAATTTTGGGTAGTGCCATTTGGATTCACAGCTATAGCCAATTTGCCAGCATTCGCAGCTTTGCAAACCAGAATATCCAGAAATTCACTCCAACCAGCGTCTAGGATTGATTTTGCCATCCTAGTTCTAGCCAAACCTGTGACATTCAAATCTTCAAAACCAATCACATCATACTTATCGAGTAATTGCTTTGCAGATTTATAATGAAAATCTTTGCGTTGCCTTGCTATTTTTTGATGATGTAAGCCAAGGCGTTTAACCGCTTTACGCCTGCGATGACTGCCTTTCTTTTTGCCGGCGATGCCCGCGAACCCGAAACTACTCTTCGTCGCCGCGGCCAATTCTTCTGCGCGGCCGGCGCCTAGTTGGTCTTTGGCGCCTTTCTTTCGCTCGCGCTCGTCCTTCTTTTTTGCCGCGGCCTCTTCGCGGCCAGCGATCTCAGTATTGAACGCCATCCGCTT
>JAYUSC010000524.1:0-3168 GCA_043755885.1 Pseudanabaena sp.
GCTTTTTATATAGAACTTTTTTCATTCTTTATCAAAAAATTATTTATGTTTACACAGCTATCTGAGCGGCGAATGCATTGGATTCGCTGGATATTAACGATCGCATGGTTACTAATCATCGCGTCGTTATTTTATGATCCTTGGTCGCCTCAATTAACGACTCCCAATCATCTTTGGAGTCCTTTGCGCTTAACCGATAGCTGTATCTCTGTGCAAGGAACATGTCTCGTAGAACAACCCTATGCCCTAGGCACAACCATATTTTGGGGAGCAGTTGTGCCTGCGGCGATCTTCATTTTGTTGGTGTTTGGACATGAGGTGTGGCGGCGGATTTGTCCGCTCTCTTTTTTATCGCAAATTCCTCGCGCCTTGGGCTGGCAGCGTCAATTTAAGCGTGAAAATGCCAAAACTGGCAAAGTTCGCTATGAATTAGCCAAGGTAAAGCCCGAATCTTGGTTAGGGAGAAACTATCCTTATGTGCAGTTTGGCTGGTTATTTACAGGGCTATGCGGCAGGATTTTATTTTTTAATGCCGATCGCATCGTGCTTGCTCTATGGATATTGACGACAATTGCGGCTGCGATCGCAGTTGGCTATCTCTACGGTGGTAAATCTTGGTGCAATTACTTCTGTCCGATGGCTCCTGTCCAGCGCATTTATAGCGAACCCTCTGGACTATTCGGCAGCAGCGCTCATACTAGCGATCAGTTGATTACGCAATCGATGTGTCGGACTGTCATGCCCGATGGCAAAGAGCAAAGTGCCTGTGTCGCCTGCCAAAATCCTTGTATCGATATCGACTCTGAGCGAGTGTATTGGGATGGACTCAGCAAACCTGAAGAATCATTTCTGAGATATGGCTATGTGGGTTTAGTGACTGGCTATTTTGTCTATTACTATCTCTATGCAGGTAATTGGGACTATTACTTCTCTGGTGCATGGGCAAGGCAAACGGACCAATTGGCAACCTTATTTAGTGCAGGATTCTATTTATTTGGGCAGGCGATTAATATTCCCAAATTAATTGCTGTGCCTTTAACACTCGGTAGTTTTACGACGATCGGTTATCTATTAGGTCGCTGGATTGAAAAAAGGGTCAGGATTTACAGTGGCGATCGCCATCTCAAGCTATCTAGAGAAGTCATTCGTCATCGGCTCTTCACCATTTGCACTTTTACGATTTTCAACTTCTTCTTTATTTTTGGTGGTCGTCCATTAGTGCAGTTGATGCCAATTTGGGGACAATACATCTATGATTTGGGATTGGTTTTGCTCAGTACACTCTGGGTTTATAAAACTTGGCAGCGTAGCCCCGATCTATATTCAAGAGAGAATCTAGCCAGTCGCTTCCGTAAGCAATTAGAGAAGCTACAACTCAACGTTTCTCAGTTTTTGGAAGGGCGTTCTTTAAGCGATTTGAATACCCATGAAGTTTACATTTTGGCAAAAGTTTTGCCTAGCTTCACTAGAGAAAAGCGTCACGCCGCCTATAAAGGAGTGGTGCGCGAAGCCTTAGAAGAAGGATATGTCAACTATTCCAGCAGTCTAGAAGTCTTGCAACAATTGCGTCAGGAACTAGGTGTTACCGATGATGAACACCGCGAAGTCTTAGAGGAACTCGGCATCGAAGATCCGCAATTGCTCAATCCCGATCATAAACGCAGTTTAGAAAACCAAATTCGCTTGACTGGCTATCGCAAATCGATGGAGCGGTTGATGCTATTGCAAAAGCAACAGTTTGACGACTCTTCCGATACTTTAATCGCGCAGAACTCGGTTCAAGTGAGAGCCTTGCGTCGCCAGTATGCGATTAATCCACAAGAAGAAGCTTGGATTTTGGATGGCATTTCTCCTGAAACGGAAAACTTGCGTAGATCAGAATTTTTGATCGCCCAGTTGCCATCTTTAATTTTTTGTTATCGAGCGCTACATCAACCAATTCTCCAAGAGCATCAGACTGTGCTGAGACTTTTGTGGGATAGCATTCATCACAAAAAGGAATTAATTGTTCGCACTATTTTAGGAACTCTAGAGACTTTCCCGAATGATGCTGCTGCGATCGCAATTGCTCAACAGCTAGGGCAGTTAGCACCATCAGTTTTGGTAGAAGCCTTAGAATCTGAGAGCTGGAGCGATCGCTTATCTTCAGAAATTTTGCAATACTTAAACCCATTGCAAGGTCAAGCAACTACTTGTCAGCTCGATTATTCGATCGCGGAGATTTTGCGATCGCTAGAGCCTTTGCTTGACGATCAAAATCCTCTGATCCAAGCTGCTTGTCTATATATCACCGCCCAACTAAATCTTGAGCAAAGCAAGGCGATCGCGCGTAATTATTACAGTCTGCAAACTTCGGCTTTGGTACAGGAGACTTCTAAGCTGCTGCTGTCGCTGTCTGAGGATTGTCCACCGCTGACGACATTTCCGATGTTAGAGAAGGTGGCGCATCTCTTTAATAGTGACTTCTTCCATCGAATGCATGGTGAGACGTTGGTCGGGCTTGCCGATCGCGCTGAGGTGAGAACCTTTACGACTAATGAGGTGATTACGGAGGCGGGTGATACTTGTCGTGAGTTGCTGCTAGTAATTACTGGATCGGCAAAGATTAACTTCTATTCGCTGGGTCAGGAAGTGCGGGTTGAACATCTCAAGTCTGGACAAACTCTAGATGAGCTAGAGATTTTAGCCCATAGTGATTCTCAAAATACGATCATTGCTGACAGTGAAATCACGCGAATTTTGGCGGTTCCTGTGGATGCTTTTGATGCTTTTCTCGATCGCGATCGCGATTTTGCCCGTCGTGTTTTAGAACTAGAAAGCCGCCAACTTCAAAAATTTATGCGATCGTTCCAGACCGCAAAATAAAGAAAATATTTTTTGGGTACTGGTTCCGTCAAGTGAGATTGTTTGGCTAAAACCCTTGCTTGACAAAGGTTTTAGCTGTTTTAAGGTCGAATCATCGAAATCCAGATACCAAAAGGGTTTCAGAGCTTTTTTTCATAGTGTGGAACCAGTGCTTTCTATTCCTATGGTTCTTGCGTAAGTCCTATAAGCTACTAGGCACAATTAAATAGGGCTTGCTGAAAAAGTAGGAAAAAAGCACTCCCAAAAATTGATTAACGCTCAACGAAGTTGAGACATAAGTTTTTATTCAATAAATTAGACATA
>JAYUSC010000525.1:0-7446 GCA_043755885.1 Pseudanabaena sp.
TAGCCCGCCGCAACATTTTTGGGTTTTATATTTTGTGTAAGATCCTAAGTGCAAACCGCTATAGCCTTAGCGATTGACATATGCCATATCAGTGAGCTGAGAGAATTTAGCGCTAGCCAAGAACTGGAGTGGATCGCTAGGATCGAATGTAGTGCCGTCAACGAATGTAATTGGAGCCATCGAAGTTGGCGCGATCGCAATTTCTAGATCGTTTGCAGCCTCTTGATAGACATCAGTTTGGACGACTCTATCTAAAATTTCTTGATAGTTCTGAGGGAAGGGAGCCATTCCCCAACGCGCCATCTGCGTAAGTATCCAAGTCTGCTCATCAAGTCGGGGCATATTATCCAGCAAGAACTGGTTGAAATCGGTAAGGTAAAGAGATTTCCCAGTTCCTGTCGGTAGAGGTCCATTAAAACCAGGACGGACTAATTTAGGATCAAGGTTGAGGTATTGGGGCTTGGAAATCACTTCTAAAACTTGATCGCGATTTTCGGCGGCATGGCAAAACTGACAAGCTTCTAACAGAGCCTTGACTAGGGCAAGGTGAGCATTTGGATTTTGCTGCGCCCAATCTTCGCGCACACCAAGGACTTTTTCGGGATGATTTGGCCAGATATCAAGATCTGTAGCCACGATAAAGCCCGCATTTTCTTGAATAGCGCGGGAATTCCAAGGCTCGCCCACACAGTAACCCGAAATATTCCCTGTCATCAGATTTGATAACATCTCTGGTGGCGGAATCACAATTATTTTCACATCTCGATTAGGATCGATGTCACCACTGGCTAACCAGTGACGCAACATCAGGTTATGCATAGAAGCCGAATAGGCTACGCCAAACTTCAAAGGTTGTTTATCTTTATTATTGCGATCAATAAATTCTTTTAAGCCAGCCAGATCGCGAACTCCCGCTTCGTAAAGCGACAAGCTCAGAGTCACGGCATTACCGCTACGGTTAAGGGTGAGAGATGTAATCGTGGGGAGCGGAGATTTGTTATTTAGTCCCATCGTCATCGACAGTGGCATCCCCGTTACCATTTGGGCTGCATCAAGTCGCCCTTCTCGAATGCCATCACAGATCGCTTGCCAGCTATTTTCTTTCGTTAAGGCAACCTCTAGCCCATGCTTAGCAAACAAGCCTTGTTCGAGTGCGATCGCTAAGGGCGCACAGTCAGTTAATGGCAGGAAACCGATCGCCAGATTGACCTTCTCAATATGGCTACGCGAGACCGCAGCGGTGGTCTTGCGCTTAGCGCGTTCAATCTTGATCTGCTTCTGACGATCTAAGAAGTCTACAACTTCGCCTCTGAGTCGATAATAATTGGGATGATTGACTGACTCCAGACGCTTGCGAGGATGTGGTAAGTCCACCGTGAGGACTTGACCGATTTTGGCTTCGGGTCCATTGGTCATCATGATAATGCGATCGCTAAGTAGCAAAGCTTCATCGACATCGTGAGTAATCATCACCGCCGAGATTTTGCTCTCATCACAAATCTGCATCAGCTTCTCTTGCAAACGACCTCTAGTTAAAGCATCTAAGGCTCCAAAAGGCTCATCTAGCAATAAAATTTTCGGTTTAATCGACAAAGCGCGAGCGATTCCCACCCGTTGTTTCATACCCCCCGAAATCTCTCTAGGATACTTATCCGCAGCATGACTTAGCCCCACTAAGTCAATATTTTCTTGAATAATCCGACGGCGTTTTTCCTTAGGTAAATCTTTTAAAACCCGATTAACTGCCAATCCAATATTTTGACGCACCGTTAGCCAAGGCAATAGCGAATGATTTTGGAAAACCAACATACGATCAGGTCCTGGTTCGTTGATTTCCTTGCCTTCCAGCACAATACCGCCAGCACTAGCCTTATCTAAACCAGACAAAATATTTAAAACTGTCGATTTCCCACAACCAGAATGTCCAATAATTGAGATAAATTCGCCTTCCTTCATTTTGAAGCAGACATCCTTGATCGCAACATATGGAGATCCATCTCTAGTTTTGAAAACACGACTAACGTAATCGATTTCTAAGAATGCTGACATAATGGTTTAGTAATTGATGATGGCGGATTGGTAATTGGTAATTGGTAATTGGTAACTATTTTTTCCTTTTTCCTTTTTCCTTGATCTACTCTGCTTCATCAGCAAGCGCAAACCGATCGTAGAGAAATTCTAGAATGTAATTACGGAGAGCGAAATAACGAGGATCACCAGAAATCGCTTTGCGATCGCGGGGTCGAGAGAAGGGTATATCAATAACTTCAGCAATATTGGCGGCGGGACCGTTGCTCATCAGCACAATGCGATCGGCTAAGAATATCGCTTCATCGATGTCATGGGTGATCATCAGCGCCGTAACTCGATTGGCTCGCCAAATTGATAGTAATTCTTCTTGTAACTCTTCGCGGGTCATCACATCTAATGCGCCGAAGGGTTCATCAAGGATCAGAATTTCAGGACGAATTGACAAAGCACGAGCGATCGATACGCGCTGACGCATTCCGCCAGAGAGTTCTTTCGGTCTTTTGTTCATCGCTTCGGTCAAACCGACCATAGCCAGACTATCTTTGGCGATTTTGGTCTTTTCTTCTTTGGATTTGTCGGTATAAACCTGTTTTACGGCAAGATAGACATTCTCAAAAGCACTCATCCAAGGCAATAGCGAGTAGTTTTGGAATACCACCATGCGATCGGGACCGGGACGCAAGATCGGTTTTGACTTTAGGCAAATCTCTCCAGATGTCGGTCTATTAAAACCCGCAACCATATTCAGAAGTGTCGATTTACCGCAACCAGAGTGACCGATTACACAAATAAATTCGCCTTCATATACCGTTAAGTTCACATTTTCGAGAACGGTATAAGGACCTCTGGCAGTTTGGTAAACTTTGGAAACTCCATCAATGACTAAAAAAGGGTCTTGATGTTTTAGCGGATTGTTATCTGTAAGATCAAGTGTCTGCATATTGCGATCGCGATTTGTAATTGAGTGTTATACAGACAAGGGGCTTAAGCCCCTTGTTCTCAGAGGGTTGCGATAGGATAGATTTTATGAATCTGACTGAACTGCAAATTTACTAATGTAATAAACTAGCTTGTCAAGCAAGAGACCAACTAAGCCGATGTACAACAGGGCAATAATAAGTTCGCTCTGTTTGCCGCTATTGTAACTATCCCAAATAAAGAAGCCGATGCCACCGCCAGCGGTCAACATTTCCGCAGCCACGATCGCTAACCAAGACAGACCCACGGCAATGCGTAAACCTGTAAAGATATAGGGTGCTGCTGAAGGCATCAAAATCGTCAGGAAATAATCTAGCTTGCCGAGACGTAAAACCCTTGCTACGTTGCGATAGTCTTGAGGTACTTGTTGGACTCCCACTGCGGTATTCATCAAGATTGGCCAAATTGAGGTGACAAAAATCACGAACAGTCCCGCCGCTTCGTTGACGTTCAGCCCAATAGTTTGGAGAGACTCATTCATGCCACTAAAGGCTGCTAGTGCGATCGGTAACCATGCAAGTGGAGGGATAGTTCGTAAGACTTGGAAGATGGGATCGAAGGCGAGATAGAGAAAAGCATTTGTGCCGATCGCAATACCCAGCGCGATGCCCACGATCGCTGAAGCTGAGTAACCGATCGCTACGCGCCGAACGCTGATCATGGTTTTGACACCTAATCCCTGTTCGATCGTTACTCTTTCTTTGAGTTCTTTGCGCGCTGGGCTATCAATTTTTTCTTTAGCGTTGACATCATAATATTCGCGATCGAAGAATGGATGCCAAATGTAGGGTTGAGTTTCTTCCCAAACTTTAGTCGGTGGTGGTAATGGGGGTTTTTTGCCAGAGCATAGTACTTGCCAAGCCGTTAAAAGTACGAGTAGCGCTAACAATGGTGGAATCAAATATTTTGCTTGCTGTTGCAACCATTCACCTATGTTATTAAGCGTGAATTTAGAAGTTAAGCTACCTGCCGCCATTTTTTGTGTCTCCTAAATTGGAAGTAATTAATTTTTTGCGCTAATTTCGCTAAGTAGAGCTTATCGATATAGCTAGTTACAAAACAAGGGGCTTGAGCCCCTTGCCTGTCAGAATCGATATTAGCCCTTCTTGATCTTGAGTCCTTTCAGGTACTCGCTAGGATTCTCAGGATCGAACTTGACTCCATCAAAGAAAGTCTCGATACCGCGAGATGTACTCTTCGGAATCGCCGCCTCTTCACCAATCATCTTCGCGGCTTCCTTCCAAATATCTTCGCGGTTAACCTTGTCAACCAGCTTCTTCGCATCAGTGTCAGCATCAAAGTAACCCCAACGCATATCTTCGGTCACAAACCAAAGATCGTGGCTCTTGAATGGATAGGATGCACTGTCTTTCCAGAACTTCATCGCGAGATCGGCATTGTCAAGATTTCTACCATCGCCGTAGTCAACCTTCCCTTGAAGTCTACCCAAAATCTCAGCAGCAGGAACTTTCAGCCACTTGTCAGCACCGATGATCTTACACATCTCTTCTTTATTCTCAGGCTTGTCACACCAGACTTGCGCTTCGAGAACGGCTGCTAGCAAAGCCTTAGCAGCTTTAGGGTTCTTGTCAACCCAATCAGCACGCATTGAGAAGGCTTTTTCTGGATGATCTTTCCAAATTTCGCCTGTGGTTAGTGCAGTGTAACCAGTGTTTTGAGCGACTAGACGAGCATTCCAAGGTTCACCGACACAGAATGCTTGCATGTTGCCTGCTTTCATGTTGGCAACCATTTGTGGTGGTGGCACAACGATTGTGCTGACATCGTTGTTGGGATCAATACCATTTGCGGCTAGCCAATAGCGCATCCAAAGATCATGAGTTCCGCCTGGGAAGGTGACTGCACATTTAACTTCTTTACCGCCAGACTTGATTTTGGCAAAGCTTTCTTTGAGAGAGTCACTCTTGAGGGCAATTTTGAGGTCTTTAAACTCATTGGCGATCGAAATAGCTTGACCATTGGTATTTAGTCTAGCCAAAATATACATCGGTACTTTGTTACCGTTGGTAATCTTGCCTTCAGAAATCAAGTAAGGGATTGGCGAAAGGATGTGAGCGCCATCAATACCACCAGCTTCAGAGCCAAGCACGATATTGTCGCGGGTTGTTCCCCAAGAAGCTTGCTTGAGAACTTCGACATCCTTCATGCCATATTTTTCAAATAGCCCCTTTTCTTTGGCAATGATCAGAGGTGCAGAGTCGGTCAGAGCAATGAATCCAAGCTTGGCTTTCGTTATTTCTGGAGCGTCAGCAGCACTAACTTTAGGGTTGGAAGTTGCCGTAGCAGAAGGGCTTGCCTTCGTGGTAGCGTCCGTTTTAGGAGCTTCAGTGCTTGTACAAGCATTTAAAGCGATCGCACCCACAGTAGAAAGTCCTGCGGTGGTTAAAAACTTACGACGAGAAAATGTACTCATTTATTTCCTTACTATCCTTAACAACTAACTTAATCTGGTTCGAGATTCAAAAATGTGCGTAAATTTACGAGAATCTAAATAGCTGTCTGTTTTGGTATTGCTCCAAATTTCTCAACTAAAAGCTTTCCAACAACTTCGCGAAGATCTTCACATGGCACTTTTTCCATTACGCAGGTACCAAGATGGGCATCTTTACCCACCGTGCCGCCCATGTAAATGTCCACGCCATCGACAACCTTGCCATTCTTACGAGTTTTGCATCCCGTAAAGCCAATGTCGGCAACCTGTGGCTGAGCGCAAGAGTTAGGACAGCCGCTCCAATGAACACGCACAACTTTGGGAAGATGATAATCTTCAATAAGCTGCTTGGTAAGTTCAAGGGAGCGATTTTTAGTTTCCACGATCGCAACGGGACAGAATT
This sequence comes from Pseudanabaena sp., assembly GCA_043755885.1. GTDB lineage: Bacteria > Cyanobacteriota > Cyanobacteriia > Pseudanabaenales > Pseudanabaenaceae > Pseudanabaena. Next base: position 5,865 of record JAYUSC010000525.1, read on the forward strand.
GACTACCCGTGCAGGAAACCAGCCCGCGCATCAGGTTGTCAGGCGCAGCAGGAAACTTCTGAAGCACTGGATCTTGCAGAAGCGCCGACACTTGCTCATCGCTCACATTGGTAATCAGCAAATTTTGCTCAACCGTGAGACGCATATCGCTGTTGCCATAGGTTTCTGCAACCCGTGCAAATTCATACATGTCGGCGGCATACATCCGTCCAACAGGAATTTGCAACCCGACATAGTTCATTCCTGCTTGCTTTTGTTTGTGAACCCCAATATGGTCGCGCTTTTCCCATTCGATCTCATCTTTGAGAGCTGCTGTGGCAAGTGGTTTACCTATCTGTTTTTCCACTTCAGCACGGAATTTCTCGATTCCCCACTCGTCAATCAAAAACATTAAGCGAGCTTTGGCGCGGTTTTCGCGGAGTCCATTGTCTCGGAAGACGATTAGTAATGCTTCACAAAGACCAACTACATCTTCAGGTGCAACCCATACATTTAGAGGGATAGCGGCAGCAATCCGCTTTGCCGAGAAAAATCCACCGACAACAACGTTAAATCCAAATTGAGGTGTCGCGTCAGTTGCGATCGCTAAACTCGAAACTGGAGAATTTTGAGATTGATTATAGATGTGCCAAAATCCAGAAGGCGCACTTTTCCAGTCTGAGATTGGGGATGCTGACTGGGTAATTTGTGCAGAGCTAGATACTTCCTTAAACGCAGGAATAAAGGCCAAATCATTGATTTCGGCATGGGTTGAGTTATCCCGACAACCTGCGATCGCAATATTAAATTTGCGCGGTAAATTAGTAAAATCTGAGTTCCCTTCACCATTATTGGTCAGCAGGTTTTGTACTTGAATAGCTAACTCACGAGTATCGTAAAGCTCATTAGCGTCAATACCTGCTACAGGTGAACCCGTAATATTACGAATGTTGTCCATCGCTGACTGCACACTAGTCAGTCCCACCGATCTAAACTTCTCGAACATTTCAGGGACATCCTCAATGAGAATGCCGCGCATTTGAATATTTTGTCGGGTGGTGATATCGGCAACACCATGCTCACCGCACTTTTCGACGACAGAAGCGAGTACCCTCATCTGATCGCTGCTCAGCAATCCATTGGGGATTCGCATCCTCACCATAAAACGACCAGGGGTACTTTTGCGAAAGAATACACCTAACCACTTCAAGCGATGCTGCAAATCGTCATCGTCAATAGCTTCCCAGCCAATTTCTGCAAAGCGAGCAATTTCGGCTTTGATCGCAAGACCATCCTTTGCGGCTTTCAGGGCTTCAATTTTGTTTGCCATGTTTATTTATCCTTGGCTCATGCTTGTGAAATTTAGTGAAATCGTAAATTTCTAGTTCTCAAGCGCTATTCCGACTTTGTATAGGATTTACACTACTTAACGTTTCGATCCCGATTCGTATAAGAAACTACATATTTTTAAACTTTATTTAATAATTGCAAGAATTTAATGCATTAATCGCATAGCTGCTTGCAATTTGGAACTATGCAGCCAGCAATTCTTATTCTAAAAATTGGTTTTTTGAAAGCCAGCCTGAGGCTGGCTTTCAAAAAA
>JAYUSC010000526.1:0-7417 GCA_043755885.1 Pseudanabaena sp.
GCCCGCTGCGCGCGCGAACCAGCTTCTTTGGGGTCTGGGTTTTATTATGCCTAGCTACTTACCTCTGATTTTCAGGTAGTGTTTGCATAACTTTGAAGCGGAATGTGGGTAGCAAGATTTCAATAAACTTTTAAAAAGTTTATTGTGCTTCGTTTGATCCCAAATTGCTGTAAATAGTAGACAAACTGACTTTAATGAACCTTGCCAACTAGCCAATAGGTCATCATTTCGCCTTTGCCTTTGACAGAAATCATCCCGCGTTTTTCAAAATTAAATTGGTCGCGTAAACGTGAGTATGTCTCTTCTGTAACTTGAATAGCCTTCGGTGATCCTAATGATTCCATTCGACTAGCGACGTTGACAGTATCCCCCCATAGATCGTAAATAAATTTCTTGGTTCCAATCACGCCAGCAATTACAGGACCTGAATTAATGCCAATTCGCATCGCAATTGGGATACCCTCCCGCGACTTAACTTGAGAGATCGAATTTTGCATGTCTAGAGCCATACTAGCGATCGCAGCAGCATGATCAGCCCTTGGCTCAGGCAATCCGCTCACCACCATATAGGCATCACCAATGGTTTTGATTTTTTCAAGTTTGTAGCGATCGCACAAACTATCAAACATCGAAAAAATCCGATTGAGCAACCCAACTAGTTGAACTGGTGACATGTGGGTAGAAAGTTCGGTGAAGCCAACAATATCCGCAAATAAAACTGATACTTCTTCAAAGCCATCTGCCATTGAGGCTCGACTATGCTTGAGCTTTTTAGCAATCTTTTCGGGCAGCATATTCAGTAATAAATGCTCAGAACGCTCTTGTTCAGCGCGGAGTTCTTGTAACATGCAAATGCGTTCCGTTACATCGCGAAAGTACCAGACCATTCCATAGAACTTTCCCTCAGAAGATTGCACCTGTCCTGAATAGCAATCAATCACGCGGCGATCGGCAAGATAAATCTCTTGTTGAGTATACTTCTCAGGAGAATCATAGGCATTTTCGAGAGCTTCAACTAATCCATCAGGTAGTTGGAGGTGATGTTGCAAAAGGCTGAGTAGTCCTCCATATTCCACAGATTGCAGAACTGATTCAGGGATTTGCCATAATTCACAAAATTGATTGTTATAGCTGACGATACGACCTTGCTCGTCCACTGCCAAAACGCCATCAAACGAGGTTTCTCGTTGAGCCTTTAAAAGTGAGTTACTGCGCTGTAAAGCTTCTTCAAATTCTGTATGCTGGGTGATATTTGATGATTTACGCGATCGCACAAGTGCAATGGCGAACTGTTGGCATAGCGATCGCAAGACTTGTAAGTACTCAGCTTGGAGTAGTTGTTCACTGCCGCTATCTTCTAAATAAACTGCCCCCAATAACTCACCTGCTTCGCATAGAGGTATACATAACCCAGCTTGAGGAGAATGCGCGCACCAATATGGATCATCAGCAAAATGTGGATCAGGATGATCTTGATTCCAGATTGTCTCTGTACGGTTGTCTAAGGTATGGCGCACCATCAATATTGGCAAACTAGAAGGTTCGGCACATGCAAGAGGGATTTCTAAATTTGGCGATCGCGCAGAGATTATGGCTGCGATCGTAAATTCTCTGCTGTCCGCTAAAATCACAGCGCCAGACTGCGCTTTTGAGAGGCTCAATAATACTGAAAGACTGATTTCAATTAGCTTTTCAACATTTAACTCTCGTGAAATATCTTGTGCTGCTTGGAATGCGTCCACAAGACTAACTGGTGACTGAATTGCCTGATTTGTTGCGCTCATCAATTTTATTTATCAATCAGAGCCTGAAAAACTTACTCAACCCTAACCTAAATTATCAATTCATAGCATCAGACATTTTACTGAACATCTTACTCCAAAAAAGGAAATCGACCGCATAGCGGTCGATTTCCTTTTTTAAAACCATATTTGTGGCGAGGCTTCGCCGCGCTACAAATATAATTACTCGATTGTGCGAGTTAGCAACACTGGTACTGTCGCATTGACGCGCACATAGTCAGATACAGATGAACCTAACAAGCGATCAAGATCGGGTAAACTACGCGCGATCGATGGACGACGATCGGGAGAGCCAATCATCAAGAGACTAGTATTAGACTCATCAGCCAGTTTGCAGGTTTCTTTGCCAATGTCACCAGAACTGATAAAGGAGCGCGATGGAATATTCATCCGTTTGAGTTTAGCGCTAGCTTCAACTAATACAGGGTCAGTGTTGGCATTGGCATCTTCCTTACGCTTAACCACCCTTGCTAAAAAGATTTCCACATCCTTCGCACCGCTTACAAGTTTAATGGCAAGATCTAGGCAGTTCTTGGATGAAGCAGTGCCATCGACGGAAACCATGACGCTACGAATGGTTTTGATGTACACATCGTCTTTGATCAGCAACATTGGTGCGTCAGACAATTGAAAAACATATTGACTGACTGAGTTTGCCAAAATTGCTTGCAATCGACCCATACCACGAGATCCCATGATCATCAAATCGGGCTTGAGATCTTCGGCTACTTTGCAGACAATATCTTTGGGCTCGCCTTCTTTGAGCATCGATACGGTGGTATTACCTGCGGTCAAACGCAAATTTTTTACTTCTCTTTCGACAATCTTCTCACCCGCAATCCGATATTCTGTAACCGCTTCCGAGTTGATTGAGTTGGGGATGACATGCAGGACGTTAATTTGTAAAGTTTGCATACTAGGCAGGGCTAGCAGCATATTCATCATTTCGCGAGATCGCCCAGAGCCATCGACAGCTAATAAAACTTGTTGAAACATAATTTTGGATATTTAATAAAATTGCTATATCTTGAGTAAAGCTTAATTACAAGGCGATCGCAGCAAAACGTTGAAATTCTTAAAAGTTCAATAAAAAAGGGCGCTACGCGCCCTTTTTTTATAGGGTGACGGTTTGATTTGCGATCGCAGATTTCTCAGCAGCATTTGCCACAGCAAGTGAATGCAAAAGGCTCTCATGGCTGGTATAAAGCGGCGTACCTGCAAATAAATGCGAGAGAACACTGTCGGTATCCTTCTTGAACAAACCTCGCGTCGTCCCTGCATCAAGCTCCAAGGTTTCATCTGCCGTAATTAATTTCCCCTTATCTCCAGAAAAAATTAGCGCTCCGTCACTGCCCTGTAGCTCCATAATCCGCTCTGGCTGCCAAAAGTTTTCGCCTTTACTATAGCTGACATCAGCAATAACTCCATTCTCAAACTGAAGTTGAGCATTGCAAACACAGGAAGTAAAATGACGCGGCAAATTGTCGCCACTGTAGCGCAACTGACAAGAAACAGACTTCACTTTCCCAAAGAGAACGATAATCCGATTGAGGCGCGAAACTGCGGCGGTTAAGGGGAATCCAAATAAGTCTGGCTTATAAGTCCATTTGTCTGGTACGGGACGTTGCGGACTTTTAGTGGAATATCTCGCATAAAAGGGAGTGCCAACTTTAGCTAAATTCTCCATCACCAATTGATGCACACCGCCTAATAGTTCAATATGTTCGACATGCAGCATCAAGTTTTGCTTTTGGGCAAGTTTTACCAATTCCTCAGCTTCAGGCAGACTAAATGCAAGCGGATATTCCACAATCACATGTTTGCCCGATCGCAATGCTTGCCCAACGACTGCCGCATGATCGCGATTGACATTACAAACCACAACTAAGTCAATATCAGGACGCATGACTAGTTCTGACCAATATTGATGCACATTTGCGATCGCAAATTCTTGGGCGATTGCCTGTGCTTTTTCGAGATTACCTGCGATCGCGGTCACGACAATGCGTGGATCTTGACTGAAGATTTCGGTGCGTAACTTGGCAACAAAGCCAGAGCCAACTATGCCAACTCGCAATGGTTGATGAAGAGTCTCGTAACTGGTCATGATTTGGAATTTATGTAATTATTGCAAACATAGAATCAAAGTGGCGCGAAGCGCCACTTTGATTCCCCTAGATTTTATTTGAGGCGATTGAGCTTAGAAGGAGGCAATAGTTTACGCTCTGGCGTAACTTTTTGGCGAGGCGATCGCACATAAAAAACTTTACGTCCCGTTGTCTCATTTACCCAACGCGCAAAGCGACTCCATACTTTTTCAGACAAATATTTCTGAGCGACGATTGCTAACCCAATCACCACTGCGATCGGAAATACTGAGTCAAAGGGATTTCCGTCACGACTGCCGACAAATAGCAGCACCACTGAGGAAATCAGTGCCGAGATTAGTAAAAATTGAAATTTAGACATATGTTTCCTACAGTGTCGGTCAAATACAGCAATCTTCAAGAAATTTTTTAAAAGTGTTGCTAAGCAACACTTTTAAAAAATTTCTTGGTTCAGGTTTGAGCGCTTTGCGCTCTACTTAACGAGTTTTAAATGTTGTACCATCTTTTGCGATCGCAAGACATTTAGTAACCGCCGTGATCCCAATTGCTTGCCATGCTTGTTGCATTGCTTGGGTGACTGACTCTATTGTACCCATTGGCGCTAAAGAAAGTAGTGTTGGTCCCGCACCACTGATCACCAGCCCATAAGCTCCCGCTGCGATCGCGGCAGTCTGCACATCTGCCATACCTGTAATCAAGCTTTGGCGATAGGGTTGATGCAAGCGATCCTGTAGCCCAGCCTTAAGCCAACTAGCATTCCCTGTCTGAATCCCATGCGTTAACAGCGCCAAATGGGAAGCGTTAAAAACTGCATCATGCATCGAAAATTGTTTTGGCAAAACCTTGCGGGCTTCGGCAGTCGATAGCTCAAAGTCAGGAATCGCAACTGCGATCGCAATATCTTGCTGCCATTGCAAATCGCAAAATTCCCAGCCACCTGCTTGATTTGATGCCATCAGTTGACATCCGCCGAGCATCGCTGGAGCCACATTGTCAGGATGTCCTTCCATTGCGATCGCTAAGTCCAATAACTCCATGCGATCGAGCGGAGATCCTGCCAATAAGTTCGCGCCAAAAATACCACCGACAATCGCGGTTGCCGAACTGCCCAAGCCTCGCGACAGTGGGATGGCTGTATCGGTATGAAATGCGATCGCAGGGATTTTGCGATCGATATGCTGATAGAACTTAGCAATACCCTGATAGACAAGGTTTGTCTCGTCCCGTTCTACTTTGTCTGCACCTTCACCCGATGCGGTGATGGTTAAGCGATCGGCAAGAGAGAATTCAAAACGGTTATAAAGTGATAGGGCAGCACCAAGGCAATCAAATCCAGGTCCAAGGTTACCTGTAGTCGCAGGAACGGAAACTTCAAAAATGGTCATGTTGGGAAAATATAGTAAACGTTATTTTTTAAGATTTCGATTTTGAAATTAGTATGTTTATTTAATGCATAGTTATCTACTCATCCATATTCTTGAAACTTACTCGACAGTTTGTCAATCAGTTTCTCTATTTTGGGATTTTCAATTTTTGCCCCCAATCTGAAAAGAGTGGGATGGCTAAATTCATTTTTGTTGAGAAATCTTAATAAAGCTTGAAATAAATTCTTCCCCCGCAAGGATCTAGTGTATTCATTACAAATTAGATCGATAAGATGTTGAGGTGGATCAACAAAATTTATACTTTTCTTGAAGTTAGGACAAAAAGTATTGCTTGGACAGACTCTATCTACACTAACATCACATTTAGAATATCCAGTTTCTATATGTCTATTAACTTCAAATGCGAACCAAATTGATAGTTCTCTAATTAATTCTTCAAAACATTTTCTTTCATCTCTATTCAATAGACCATTAAAAACTGATTCAATATAAACATCATTTTCTATTGAATAACCATCTGTAAATACTATATCTTCGTACTCTCTTGGTACACCGATAAAGAACCACATATCTTTATCTGCAAGAAATACAGTTTTCGCATTTTTGAATTCCTGTCTTCTTTCAAAAATTTCGAGAAGACTCTCTCTTCCGCCACATGAATATACATTAACCTCACCAATATTAAGATCAGTTAAAGCATTAATTCTATCTTCTATATATCTGTATACTGAAGCATCATCCTTGCCTTCAACTATAACTGACAAAAGTGTTGATTTAGATAGCTCACGGATAGTCTCTTCTACAAAATAGCTCATCCACCTTTCTCCTCTGACAGGATAAGTTCCTTGTCTTCATATTTAGAGTAAATGCAAGGAGAATGTGTAGCCACAATAAACTGATTACTTGTCTGTTGTTTCATCAAATTCGGGAATAATCTACGCTGCCAATCTACGTGTAGACTTAACTCAGGCTCATCAATAAATATTATTGAGTCTTCATAAAATGCGTTATAGCAAAGAAAACTCAGTATTTGCTGTTCACCAGCCGAAAGCAATCTAGAATCAATAGCATCGTCTGATTCACCAATGATGAAATCGTCAAGTTTAATACCTTTGTATCGTAAAACTTTTGTAACTAGTTCAGATAAAGTCTTAAAAGGTTTAAGAAGTTCAGCACGCTTATTATTAACAGCATTATTCTCTTGCTGTAGTTTACTGAGAATAGTTAGAGCTTCTTGTTGATCACTTTGAATATCAGACTTAATACCTTCGATTTGACTACTTATTAAAGTACTAAATCTAAGGAAATCTTCATTGGTTTTTTCAGACGCATGAGCATAACGTGAAATTAGTAACAAACCAAGATCGTAAGTTGAGATAGAGCATATAAATTTATGTGCCGCAATACTTAAACTATTAGACAGTTTATCAAACTCACTTTTTATACTTGCCTTATCACTATTCCTTTCACTTTGTAATATGCTAATTGTTAAAGGAAATGCACTTCTAAAAGGAGAGCTAAGAGATTGTAATGGTTTTGCAATGCGTCCACTAGTTTGAACATTCGCCATTGAATATCCCCCCTCAATCCTTCTAAAAGTTGGGAAGAAAAGAGATGATGTTTGATGTTTAATGATTAAAGGATTTATAAGCCCGCCCTCTTTAGAACGTCCCTCATGACTCTCTGTAATATCACTATATTTCCACTGAATAATACTATTTTTGCTAACCAGAGATAAAGAAAAATGACTGGTTTCTAAGTAAAATGATTCAAAACTTATCTCAGATATAAGATGTTCGATATTTCCTGAAATTGCGTACCAGAGCATTTTTAAGAATGTTGTTTTTCCACAGCCATTAATGCCAGTGACAATATTGATGTCATTGTGAAATTCAAAATCACAATCAACTTTATTATTTAACCCTTTGACAGAGACTCTTTTAAGTTTCATATTTCTTAGCCGATCGCGATCGCACTCAATTATACAAGAAATTTGTTAATGTCTTCATTTATTCGCGCACCAGCCGATCTCCATGTAGGGGCAAAGCATTCCCACAGAAATCTATGTTTTTTAGATTATTTTGATTTGGGAATGCTTTGCCCAAAACCTTGTAACGCAGGG
>JAYUSC010000527.1:0-3151 GCA_043755885.1 Pseudanabaena sp.
GCAGGGGCGCAACCTTACAAATTTGGGTAATTCTTATGAACATCACGATCGCAGTTATTCAAGCATCCCTCAATGCCGATGTCACTACTAATGTTGCCAAAATCTCCGACTTAGTGAGCAAAGCCGCCGATCAAGGCGCACAGATAATTTTGCCACCAGAATTATTTGAAAGCCCTTATTTTTGTCGTGAAGAACGCGATCGCTTTTTTGACTGGGCGCAACCTGCGGCAAATCATCCGACGATCGCGCATTTTCAAAAGCTAGCTCAAGAGCTAAATGTGGTAATTCCTGTGTCATTTTTTGAGAAAGCAGGACAGGTCTATTACAACAGTTTGGCGATGGTTGATGCTGATGGCTCGTTGCTGGGAATCTATCGTAAAAGCCATATTCCCGACGGTCCTGGTTACGAAGAAAAGTTTTATTTTCGGGCTGGCGATACGGGTTTCAAGGTTTGGGACACTGCTTTTGGCAAAATCGGCGTAGGTATATGTTGGGATCAGTGGTTTCCTGAATGTGCCAGAGCGATGGTGTTAATGGGAGCCGAAATTTTGCTGTACCCCACTGCGATCGGTTCTGAGCCAGAGGAGCCAAATCTAAATACTAAAGATCCTTGGCAACGCGCGATGATTGGTCATGCGGTTAGTAATGTGATTCCTGTAGCGGCGGCAAATCGGATCGGCTTAGAGGGCGATCAAACTTTTTATGGTCATTCTTTTATCGCCAACCATCGCGGCGATAAGGTTGCCGAGTTGAATGATCGTGAAGAAGGTGTAATTTTAGCCAGTTTTGATCTCGATCAAGTCCGACTCAATCGCGCTTCGTTTGGATTTTTTCGCGATCGCCGTCCTGATTTGTATCAAGTTTTATTGTCTCCGTAACAAAAGCGTTAATATACTTGACACATCGAATCTCTAAAAACCCCTCCCTAACCATCCCCTTGCAAAGGGGATGGAACTAGAATTCCGATCTTCCCCCCTTTCAAGGGGGGGATTGAGGGGGGTGTATTTTTATGATGTGTGAAGTATATTAATGCCATAACCAAAGCGGTTGCCCTTCGTGCCGCCGCTTTGGTTATACCCAAGACCAGCGGCGTTTTGGGGCGTTGGTTTTGCCAATTTCTAGTCTTTGAGATCGCGTCGGCATTGGCTCAATCACAGTTGTTATATCTGAAAGTGAATTTACTCTTAACTCATTCGTAAAAGTATTGCATTGATAAACTGTCGCCGAATCGACATCCAGCGCCGACAACCAACCACTCTTAGGATGATATCCACCAGTATCAATATCGAGCCAGCCCTTACCCAAAACTAAATTTCCGGGCTTGACCCCAGGGAAAACAAAGGTAATCGTATGTCCTGTAATAATAATTTTGTCTTCAAAAAACGGCTCGGTCGCACTGTGAAATTCTTCCCGAATCCAGCAAAATTCCGCCGCACCTTGTAACTCAAGCGGTAAATTAGGATTTAAGCCCGCATGGACGAGCCAGACATCCCCCAAATCGATATAAAGCGGCAATTGCTGCATCCACTCTAAATGCTCTTTGGGTAAACTTGTTTCTCCATAGCTGGTCAAGGTGTTATTTCCACCATTGAGCAGCCATCCTTTCCAGATCAGGGACTCTTCATTGCTACTAAAGGCATCAAGACACATCTGCTCATGATTTCCCTTCAGGCAAGTGTGACCATTATCGATCACCCATCTGACGACATCAGCGCTGCGATCGCCGCGATCGATCAAGTCGCCCAAAAAGAACAATTTGTCACTAGGACTGCACTTAATGAAGTCAATTAACTTCATTAAGCCATCAAACTGACCATGAATATCGCCGAATACTAATCGAGACAACTTATTTCACCCCATATCACAAATGGTGAAGCCAAAAACACAAAGTATTGAAAGCTAACGGCTGTAATCAATGAGATGTAGCGGTCTAATGAATGTTTCAAGACTAATACAACTTTCAAAGAAAATATTCTTTTATTTTACTATTTCTATTTTATGACAAATTTTCCTTGCTTTCGTTCCATTTTGTTGGCTTCGATGATCGGCAATGTCTTAATTCTACTTTCTGCGGTTTAATTAGAAAGCGCCAGATGTCGTTTTAATTTTTATGTTTAATGGATTTATTAGCATCGATAAGCCGCCACAAATCACGGCTCATGACTGTATCAGTAAATTACGAAAACTGCTGAAGCAAAAGAAAATTGGTCATGGCGGTACGCTAGATCCCATGGCTACAGGGGTTTTACCGATCGCAGTTGGCAATGCGACGCGACTGTTAAGATTCTTGCCTGAAGGTAAAGCTTACGTTGCCAAGATTAGGTTTGGGATCGTGACCAATACCGATGATATTACGGGTGAAATTTTATGCGATCGCACCTGTCCAGATTTAACCCTTGATGAGGTTGAGAAATTACTACCGTTATTTCAAGGCGAAATTACCCAGCGCCCACCCGCCTTTAGTGCGATTCAAGTTAATGGTCAACGCCTGTACGATCTGGCGCGGCGCGGCGAGATTGTCGAGTCGGATATTCCGCTCCGCTCTGTGACAATTACGGAAATTCGGGTTTTAAATTGGACGACTGGGGATTACCCAGAATTAGATGTGGCGATCGCCTGTGGGTCAGGTACATACATTCGGGCGATCGCTAGAGATTTAGGCGAAAAGCTGGGTTGCGGCGCGACGTTATCAGGACTAAAGCGGACTTATAGCAATGGTTTTGATTTGAATTCTAGTTTGACGTTTGAGCAAATTGGGGAGCTATTGCGATCGCAAAAACTCGAAATTCTTGCACCTGATCACGGTTTACATTTTTTACCAATGGTGACGCTTGACGAAGATGCGACTAGACGTTGGTGTATGGGACAGGTGATCTCCATACAGGATGTTTTTCCTGAAGGTGAAATTTTACAGTACGCAAGAATGTGCGATCGCGATCAAAATTTTTTAGGCGTTAGCGAAGTTATTGAATCTGGTTTGCAGCCAATTGTGGTTTTAAATCCCATAAATTGAAATTCACCTCATCCCCCAACCCCTTCTCCTTGCAAAGGAGAAGGGGAGCAAGATCTTTTATTCTCCCCTCTCCTTTGCAAGGAGAGGGGCTAGGGGTGAGGTTCCTATGTTCCCCTCTCCTTTGCAAGGAGAGGGGCT
>JAYUSC010000528.1:0-7413 GCA_043755885.1 Pseudanabaena sp.
TTAAAGGGGTGTCGAACCCCTTTAATTAACACGCTTACATCCCGTCGCTCATTCTTGTAAACGAATAGAGCGCGGGGCTTTCGCTTAGTAGCTAAAAAATTGCTGGGGCGTTAACTCGAAAAGGCTCTGCACCTAGAGATTTTGGGTCAATGCGCCAACGCTCCTCGATCGTGCTGTACTCAGCAATCTTCTGATCGCGACGATTGTGCAGCAACACATTAAAGTTTTGCTTTTGAGCTTCAGTGCCTAGCTTAAATAGAAAACTAAACCGCTGCAAATAATCAGAAGCTGTCCATCTATTTACATTAATCGTGACGATCGCCTGTCTTGATTCGGCATCGATTTCAATTTTGTCTACCCAACCTTCTTGTAAACGTTGCGTTTTCCACCAGAGGCTTGGCTCGACGGGGGCTTGGGGGATGGTGACTTTTTCTTCGGCAATAGCTTGCTTTGCGATCGCAACATTTGCGATCGCGCTCATACTTAACGCCAATAAAACGTGATTAACAATTCGCTTATTAGCCATCCTAAACCTCGTAATGTATTTTTCAGGACTTCAGCCATTATAATCGCTTTAGAAAGCGTGTGTGGGCATAAAGTTCCCATTACAAGACTATCAAACAGGAGCAATATGAGGCCAGTTGTGGCAGTGATCGACTACGACATGGGCAACCTACACTCCGCCTGTAAAGGGTTAGAGATGGCAGGTGCAACCCCAATTGTCACTAATAATCCGCAAGAGCTAGCCGCCGCCGATGCGATCGTTTTACCAGGTGTGGGATCTTTTGATCCTGCGATGCAAAAATTGCGGGCGACTAATTTGGAGCAGCCAATCCATGATGCGATCGCATCGGGCAAGCCATTTTTAGGAATCTGCCTAGGGATGCAAATCCTGTTTGAAAGCAGCGAAGAGGGTCAAGAGTCTGGCTTAGGAATTATCAAAGGGCAGGTGAAGCGATTTAGCCCTGAACCAAATCTGACGATCCCGCATATGGGCTGGAATCAGCTAGAACTAAGGCAAACCTGTCCGCTTTGGCAAGACTTGGGCGCGAGTCCTTGGATGTATTTTGTGCATTCTTATTACACTGCACCTGTTGACAGCTCCGTGACAGCAGCGACGACGACTCATGGCAGCCAAACCGTGACCGTTGCGATCGCCAAAGATAATGTGATGGCTGTGCAATTTCACCCCGAAAAATCATCCAATGACGGGATACATTTGCTATCAAATTTCGTCAGAATGATCAGTGCGTAGCATAATAGTAATGTCTTGTGAGATTTTATGAAGATCCAAATGATCAAAAAACTGGGTATTGTTTCTTGTCTAGCTGTGGCTTGTGCGGTGGTTTCCCCCTCTATAGTTCGCGCCCAATCTAACTCAGGATTTATTCTGTTTGGCGGAATTAAGGATAGCGCACTTGACTATTGCCTTGACAGCGGCAGCAGTGGTCGCAGCGATCGCTATTACCTAGAAGTAAAACCACAGAAGTTTAAAGTTTCGGAAGTGATCATTACTTATCCAGAGCATTTTAATGGCAGCTTCGATACATCAGAAATGAAATTGCGCGTAACCGATCAATGTCGTGGGGGCAAAGATTTGGAAATTGAATCCGCAACTTGGGATAAGGAAACTCGCCGCGTTACGATCATCCCTAAAGAAGCAATTCCATCTAAAACAGCAATTCGAGCCGTGCTATCAAATGTGCGAAATCCTGACTATAGTGGCTTCTATCAGTTTGACGGCAGAGTCATGCGTGCGGATATCCCCGTACCTGTTTATTTTGGCTCATGGGTAATTACCCTCGACTAAAGTACCAAAAAATAGAGGGGGCGCGAAGCGCCCCCTCTATTTTTTGGTTTTATTGCTATAGTTTTTCGGACATTGTGCAAATTGAAATATGAATATTCTAATTAGTAATGACGATGGCATTTATGCGGCGGGGGTAAGGGCGCTAGCTGAAGCCCTAAGTGAAACAGAACATAAAATTACGGTTGTCTGTCCAGATCGTGAGCGATCGGCAACAGGACATGCCCTAACTTTGCAAGAGCCTTTACGAGTTGATCAAATTTCTGGTGTTTATCCATCAAATATTGAAGCTTGGGCTTGTTCGGGTACGCCTTCGGATACGGTGAAATTAGCACTTGATGCATTATTAAGCGATCGCCCTGATCTGGTCTTATCAGGTATCAATCGTGGCGCAAATTTGGGAACTGATGTTTTGTACTCTGGTACGGTATCAGCAGCAATGGAAGGCGTACTGGAAGGAGTGCCAAGTATTGCTTTTAGTCTGGCTAGTTTCACCCATCCAGACTTTTGCGCCGCCGCCAATTTCGCCAAGAAAATGGTCACTGCGATCGCAGCTAATCCACTCGAAGAAGCAATGCTCCTGAATGTAAATATCCCCGCCATTCCCGAAGCAGATATCTGCGGTGCGGTGGTTACGCGCTTAGGGATTCGTCGCTATAAGGATCTATTTGAGAAGCGCATCGATCCGCGTGGCAAAACATACTACTGGCTATCTGGTGTAGTAGTTGAAGAAGAAGCGGAAGCGGATACCGATATTCAAGCGATTAGAGATAATTACGTGACGATTACGCCACTTAAATATGATTTAACTCTAGCGACGGCGCTACCATTTTTGCAAACATGGACAGAAAAATTAGGTAGTCTTTCGTCCTCTTAATAGATCTTACATGGAAGGAATTCCTTCGATAGCAGAGGCTAGGGCTGGCACGGGGGCGCAGCCCCTACAAAACATGAATTTTTTGGGTAGGGGCAATCCCCCCGTGGTTGCCCTGCTTCGCTATCAGCAAGAAATTCATCATCTGCGTTCTGCGTAAGTCCTAACAGTAAGTGGCGGCGATTACTTTATGAACGATCGCGAAAAAGATAACGTTCCATGATCAGCATCAAGTTCAGCGATACAACCAACGGGTAAAGGTGCATTTTCGCCATCATGCCCAAAGGGTAAATTCATGACTACAGGAATCCCTAAATCAGTCAGCCGATCGCGCCATACTTCTTCCATTGTAAAACTGGGAGTCGTAACTTCCGCTTGACTAAAACGGCCGATCGCAATTCCTTTTAATTTTTGCAAATGTCCCGACCAGCGCCAATGCGTTAACATGCGATCGACGCGATAAGGTGCTTCTGAGACATCCTCGATCGCTAAAATCACATTCTCCAGATCAGGGCAAATATTAGTGCCGATCATATTTGTGGCGAGAGTTAAATTGGCAGGTAACAGCACACCTGTGGCTTGACCATTACCCCATCCTTCTCCTAATAAAGCGATCGCATTAACTTTCCCTTCGAGCCAATCAAATAATTGCTGTTGCGATCGCAAAGGTTCATTTCCTAAAGTCGTGAGTACAGGCGCATGTAAGCCGCCAATTCCCTTATATTTTACTAAGCCCCAGAGTAAAGCTGTGATATCCGAAAAGCCAATTAACCATTTAGGGCGATCGCTAAGTTCTTGCCAATCGAGTTTTTCGAGTAGTCGCATGGAGCCGTAGCCACCCCGCGCACAGACGATCGCCACACAGTCAGGATCATTCCAAGCTTCAATAAATTGCTGACAGCGCTGCTGATCGGTTCCTGCTAAGTAGCCCCAAGGCTGACTCAGATCTTCAGGTATCGTCAATTCATAATTGCGATCGCGCCAGATTTTTAGCCCTTGCTCAAAGCGTTCTGTTTCTCGTAATGCTCCACTAGGAGCAATGACGCGCACTTTTTGCGAGGTCTTAATAATCGGCGGGAATTGGGTTGGCTGCATAATGAATTTCGATTAAGATAACCACAAAACATTTTTTAAATGTGCTGCCAAGCAGCACATTTAAAAAATGTTTTGATTACCCAAAAGCCTCACTTAGTGAGGCTTTTGGGCTTTAAGACTGGCGGATTTGGAAATGTTGCTGAGGTACAGGGAATCCTGAATCACTAAAGCTTTCACGAATAACGCGATTGGTGTCAAAGTAGACTTGCCAATAGTGAGCATTGTTGCAGAACGGACGCACTGCAAGCACTGGCCCCATGGGAGTGAAGCTAATAATTTCAATCTGAGGTGCAGGATTGCTCAGCACATTGGGAATGTTGCTAATCCGTTCTTGGAGAACTCGCACTGCTTCATTAGAGTTAACAGAATGATCCAGTTGCGCTTGAAGCTCAACGCGACGATAAGGATTTGTGGAATAGTTTTGGATATTGTCAGAGAAAAGTTTGTTATTACCGACAAATGTACGCACGTTATCAGGTGTATCGACGGTCGTTACAAACAATCCAATCTCGACAACTGTGCCAGTAATACCGCCAGCACAGATGAAATCGCCCACTTGAAATGGACGTAAGACGATCAGAAAAACACCTGCGGCGAAGTTAGCTAGTAAGCCACTCCATGCTGCCCCGATCGCAATACCAGCCGCCGCTAAAAGCGCCGCAAATGAGGTTGTTTCAACACCAAAGTAACCAAGAATGGCGACGACGAGAATGATGTTTAATAATACTGAGAGGCTAGAAGTTAGATAGCTGATCAGTGTTGCGTCAATACGTTGTTTTTTTAACGTACTGGCGGTGATAGCGATCGAAAACTCGATCAGTTTGCGCCCAATAAACCAGAGGATTATCGCGGCAATAACTTTAAATCCGGCTCCAGCCAGCAGATTTAAGTTAGTTGAAATAAAATTTTGAATGGTTGCTGCATCCATAGAAGTAAAGACTTTCTCCGTTTGAAATAGATCGAGTAAGCAGGATTCACGTCAATAATAATTCGTGAGCGCACAAATAAGTACTAAAACCAGAACCAAAAAGTGTACCGCCCGCTACGCGGGCGGTACACTTTTTGGTTTTTTAGCGAACAAAGCGCTAACATCGTCACAGAAGCAAAGGTAAAGTTGTCAGCAACCCCGCACGCTCTGTGACGGGGCTTCGAGCCTAAAGCTTGGAGCCGTGCTGACCAGCCTAAGTCTTAACTGACTACGTTATTTAGGTCACGACACCTCGGAATGCGTGCTAGTTCCCTGCCCTGTCGTTTGCAATTAAACAGTTCTAAGGTCACTGGAACAGTGTTGCAAGCCCAACAAGCCTAGATAACATTGGCGAAGCAAACATTACGAGCAATCAGAAGAGACGCAACCATGTCTAACCAAATCTTTGTTCTCGATACCAATCAAACCCCATTAACACCTTGCGCAGCAGGAATGGCACGGTCATTGCTAAATTCTGGCAAGGCGGCGGTATTCCGTCAATTCCCATTCACTATTATTCTAAAAAAGGAAGTGATTGCCAATCCAGAACCAATTGTAATAAAAATTGATGCTGGCTCCAAAACAACTGGGATTGCCCTAGTCCAAAGTGAAAAAGTCATCTTTGGCGCTGAACTTACTCATCGCGGTCAAGCTATCAAAAATAGTCTTGAATCACGCCGTTCTTTGCGCCGTGGCAGAAGGAATCGCAACACCTGTTACCGTCAAGCCAGATTCTTAAATCGTACCCGTCCTAAAGGTTGGTTAGCTCCAAGCTTAGAGCATCGCGTTTTAACGATCATGACTTGGGTACGCAAGTTTATTAAATTTGCGCCTATTGGTTCTATTGTTTCTGAACTTGTCAGGTTTGATTTACAGCAGATTGAAAACCCTGAAATATCAGGAGTTGAGTATCAGCAAGGCGAACTCCAAGGCTACGAAGTGCGTGAGTATCTACTTGAAAAATGGGGTAGAAAATGCGCCTATTGCAGCGCTGAAAACGTGCCTTTGCAAGTAGAACATATTCATCCTAAATCCAAAGGTGGATCTAATCGTATTTCTAATCTATGCCTTGCTTGTGAGCCATGTAACACCAAAAAAGGAGTGCAAAGCATTACCGATTTTCTAGCTAAAAAGCCTGATGTTTTGAAAAAGGTAACAGCACAAGCTAAGCGTCCTCTCAAAGACGCGGCGGCGGTAAATTCTACTCGTTGGGCTTTGTTTAATGCTCTCAAGGCTACTGGTTTGCCTGTTACTACTGGCTCTGGCGGTCGGACTAAGTTCAATCGAACACGGTTAAATCTACCTAAAACTCATTGGCTTGACGCGGCTTGTGTTGGTCAGATTGAGACACTGGAAGTATTAACTAACAAGCCACTGCTTATCAAGGCTACTGGTCACGGTACTAGGCAAATGTGCAGAACAGACAAGTATGGTTTCCCATCGCGTCACGTTCCTAGATGCAAGTTTGTTAAAGGCTTCCAGACTGGTGACATCGTGAAAGCAATTGTTACTACTGGCAAAAAGATTGGTCAATATGTTGGGCGCGTGGCTGTTCGTTCTACTGGCAGTTTTAATATCTTCGCGTCAACATTGATCCAAGGCATCAGTCACAAATATTGCAAAACTATTCATCGCAAGGATGGCTATAGCTATGGATTCTAATATCTACTGGCGGTTGAAACCGCCGTTCGCTTACCTCTCAGCGCTAAAGCGCGGAGTTTCTCGCGTATCACGAGGTCTTTTATGAGCCGTTATTCTCAACGCGATCGCAAAATCGAAGCTCCCGACCAAATATCTCGCGATTCGACCAAAGAACGAATTGAGATGTTTTTTTGTTTAATGCCAGTATTTGGGCTGATCCCATCAGCGATCGCATTAGTGAGACAAAGAAGCAGCCGTAAAGTCCGCGATGTCAGCCAAGTTGCGATCGCACTAATGCTGACTTGGGCGATCGCCTATGGGACGATGGGGGGCGTACCATCGGAGGGCGCAACTTTGCAAGTTACCGCCGAACTAATGAAAGCAACCATTAGTTCGGGCTATTTTGCGCTCTGTATGTATTTGATGTATCGGTTATATCGTGATCAAGCGATCAAATTGCCATCGTTAAGGGTTTTGGCTGGAAATAAAGAATTGCGATCGGTAAAACGTGATCAAAAGCCTGATAATTAAGACCTGTTTATAGCCAGATCTAATTATTTGCGGAGGATTATTTTATGGCTTTACAAAATGGTAGACGTGCGGCTGGAGGTTTTATGAAAGACTTCCAAGAATTTATCATGAAAGGTAATGTAATCGATTTGGCAGTAGCCGTAGTCATCGGCGGTGCTTTTGGCAAAATTGTTACCTCTTTGATCGAGGACATCATTACTCCTGTACTCCTCAATCCAGCGCTCCAAGCTGCCAATGTTAAGGATCTTGCTCTGTTACAAATCCAAGGAATTAAATATGGCGTGTTTCTTTCATCAGTGATTAATTTTCTCGTGATCGCTTTTGTGATTTTCATGCTCATTCGTTCTTTTGAGGCAATGAAGCGCAAAGAAGTTCGGGAAGAAGCTGCGGCTGAAGTCAAGCCTGATCCTCAAGAACGCCTGACATTAGCTGTTGAACGCTTAGCAGAAGTTATGGAATCCAAATAAATCACCAAGTTTATAAGGTTGCGCCCCGCAG
>JAYUSC010000529.1:0-3147 GCA_043755885.1 Pseudanabaena sp.
GGTGCGCCGCCCTATCAAGAAGAATTTTTTGGTCCCGTCGCTTCGGTGTTTCGGGTGAAAAATTTGACTGAAGCGATCGCAATGGCTAATAGTACAAACTTTGGCTTGGGGGCAAGCTTTTGGAGTAATGATCAACAAGAAATAGAAATTGCGATCGAACAAATTGAGGCGGGAGCAGTCTTTGTTAATGGTATGGTCAAATCCGATCCGCGTGTTCCTTTTGGGGGCATTAAGCGATCGGGCTTTGGTCGTGAATTGGGGATCGAAGGTATTCACGAATTTGTGAATATTAAAACCATTTGGATCAAGTAAAACTTGTTTGGAATCGTAAGCGAAGCTTACGATTCCAAACCTACTTTGTGAGGCATCTATGAAAACCGCAGAATTATTAGTCAAATGCTTGGAAAATGAGGGCGTGGAATATATCTTCGGACTCCCAGGGGAAGAGAATATGGCAGTTCTGAATGCCCTTGAGAACTCATCGATTCAATTTATCACCACTCGCCATGAACAGGGTGCTGCTTTCATGGCAGATGTCTATGGCAGACTAACAGGTAAACCTGGCGTATGTCTATCGACGCTGGGACCTGGAGCCACAAATTTGATGACAGGGGTTGCTGATGCGAACTTGGACTGTGCGCCATTAATTGCGATTACAGGGCAAGTGGGAACCGATCGAATGCATAGTAATTCGCATCAATACCTCGATCTGGTGGCGATGTTTGAGCCGGTCACCAAATGGAACGCCCAAATTGTGCGTCCTAGCATCACGCCTGAAATTGTGCGTAAAGCCTTTAAACTTGCGAAATCAGAAAAGCCAGGGGCTGTACATATTGATTTACCCGAAAATATTGCTGATATGGAAGTAACGGGTCAACCATTATTGATTAAAGGCGATCGCAATTCGATGTATGCCTCCTATCGCAGCCTATCCGAAGCAGCGCTATTGATTGCACAGGCAAAAAATCCCTTGATTTTGGTCGGAAATGGCGCGATTCGTTCCCAAGCTAGCCAAGCTGTGACTGACTTTGCGACACGCCTAAATATTCCTGTGGCTAATACCTTTATGGGTAAAGGTGTCATTCCCTATCGACATCCTTTGGCACTGTGGTCATTGGGTTTACAGCAAAGGGATGTAATTAATTGCGCTTTTGACGAAACCGATTTGGTGATAGCTGTTGGTTATGACCTGATCGAATATTCACCCAAAAAATGGAATCCTCAAGGTACAATTCCAATTATTCACATTGCGGAGTTGACTGCGGAAGTTGATAGCAGTTACATGCCTCAAGTGGAGATTGTCGGGGATATTTCTGACTCACTGGTCGAGATTATGCACCGTTGCGATCGCACGGGGCTGACTGAACCCCATGCGATCGCACTCCGTTCCCAAATCCTTGCCACCTATGAGCAGCACGCCCATGACGAAGGCTTCCCAATTAAACCTCAAAAAATCATCTACGATCTACGCCAAGTCATGGCTGCCGAAGATATCGTGATTTCTGATGTGGGAGCGCATAAGATGTGGATGGCGAGACATTATCATTGTGATCGCCCTAATACTTGTATCATTTCCAATGGTTTTGCAGCAATGGGAATTGCCATCCCAGGTGCGATCGCCGCGAAACTGGTCAATCCCGATCGCAAGATTGTGGCGGTCACAGGTGATGGTGGCTTTATGATGAATATGCAGGAACTGGAAACTGCTACTCGGATTGGGACTCCCTTTGTGACGTTGATCTTTAATGATGGTGGCTATGGACTGATTGAATGGAAGCAACAAATCCATTATGGGCGATCGGCTTTTATCAAATTTGGTAATCCCGATTTTGTGAAACTTGCTGAAAGTATGGGACTTAAGGGCTATCGGGTGACTTCAGCGATGGATTTAATTCCGACGCTGAAGGAAGCTCTCGCGCAAGATGTTCCTACTGTTATCGATTGCCCCGTCGATTACCGTGAAAATATGCTCTTTTCTCGTAAAGTCGGTGAGTTATCTTGTCCGATCTAAATCAGGAAATGCTTCGGCAACCGCAGCATAAGTAATATGCCCATTCTGGATATTTACGCCCTTTGCTAAAGCGCGATCGCGTTTTAGCGCGTCCAAACCAAAATCCGCCAAGGCGCAAGTATAGGGCAGCGTGGCATTCACTAAGGCTTGCGTCGCTGTCCAAGGTACAGCCCCTGGCATATTCGGCACGCCGTAATGCAAGATTCCTTCTTCTTCATATACAGGAGCCGTGTGGGAAGTAGTTCGCACGGTTTCGATACAGCCGCCTTGATCGACGGCTACATCGACAATTACAGAATGCGATCGCATTTTTTGGACAAGTTCACGTTTTACTAATGTCGGTGCCCGTTTGCCAGTGATTAACACTGCGCCAATGACTAGATCAGCCGAGATCACCGCTTCCGTAATATTGCTAGCTGTGCTGTACAGCAACTGTACTCGTGAACCGAATAGCGACTCTAATTCACCGAGCCGAGTAAGATTGACATCTAAAATTGTCACCCTTGCGCCTAAGCCGATCGCCATTCTTGCGGCTTCAGTACCCACTACGCCGCCACCTAGCACTACCACATGTCCTGCTCTCACCCCAGGGATGCCGCCTAGTAACACACCACTACCGCCCTGTTGTTTGGTTAAATAATGCGCTCCAAATTGTACTGATAAGCGCCCCGCGATGATGCTCATTGGTACGAGCAAAGGCAATTGACCATTCTCCAACTCCACAGTTTCATAGGCGATACAGGTTGCCCCCGATTTGATTAAAGCGACCGTTAATTGGCGATCGGCGGCGAGATGGAGATAGGTGAAGAGAATTAATTCTGGATGGAGCAATTCATATTCACTGGGCAGAGGCTCCTTCACCTTGACCACCATTTCTTGGGCGTAAACTTCCTGTGGAGTCGCCACAATTTTTGCTCCTGCTTGGATATATTCGCGATCGCAAAAACCAGAGCCAATTCCTGCATTGGTCTCTACAAAAACTTGATGCGATCGCGCTGTTAATGTCGCCACTCCCGCAGGAGTCAGCCCCACCCGAAACTCACGATCTTTGATTTCGCTTGGTACGCCGATCTTCACGATGTTTACTCCTGAAAATTTAATACAAAACCAATTTTGATGTTTTCAGCGCCGCAGGC
>JAYUSC010000530.1:0-7391 GCA_043755885.1 Pseudanabaena sp.
CACAGCGCTGCAATTCGTTACTTAAAAATTATTTAACTTTGATTTAGCTTATGACTAAACCCCATGAATTCCCCCATGACTTTAAGGAAAAAGTCGCAATTGTGACTGGGGCGAGTAGTGGCATCGGTCAGGCGGTGGCCGAGGCGATCGCAAATTATGGAGCGCATACTGTGTTTATTTCGCGCAGTGGTGCAGATGCGATCGCAACAGAACTAAATGCCACAGGTAAATCAGCGTTGTCACTACCTTGTGATGTTTCTGATGAAGCTCAAGTCAAAACTGCGATCGCAAAAGTTTTCCAGACATATGGACAGATCGACATTCTGATCAATAATGCGGCGATTAACCAAATTGCCAAAATCGAGGATATTTCCCTTGAGGATTGGAACAAAGTCATGGCAACAAATCTCACTAGTCAGTTTCTTTGTTGCAAACATGTAGTCCCGATCATGAAGCAGCAACGAAGTGGCAAAATTGTTAACGTCTCATCGATCGCAGGACATTTTCGGAGTAAATTGTCGGGTCTTCATTATGTTGCCTCCAAAGCAGGTTCGATCGGCTTTACAAGGCAACTTGCCTACGAGCTAGCCCCTTTCCAGATCAATGTCAATGCTATTTGTCCCAGCCAAACTTATACGCCAATGCTGGCGGCGACTTTGCCACCAGAAGCAGAACAAAAGTTAATCGATTTAATTCCTTTAGGTCGGATTGCTTCAATGGAAGAACAAGTGAATGTAATTCTATTTCTAGCCTCGCAACTATCTAGCTATATGACGGGTGCGATCGTTGATGTAAATGGGGGACAGTTTTGAAACCAAAACTGATAGGGGCGGCAAAGCAACCCCTATCAGTTCTCTAAAATGACACTTTATTTATTTCCTAAAAACCAAAACTAGTGGGGGCGGCTTTGCCGCCCCCCACCAATCCTCTAAAATGGCACTTTATTTATTTCTTATGGTTGAAATTTTATGTTCACGTTAGAAAACCCTCTCGTCATGCTCTACGTGAGGTTAATTGGATGGACTCTCTTGGGATATGTTCTGGGGAAGCTCTTACCCAAAATCTTCACTACTTATCTTGGCAAGATCCTGCTGTTTGGGGGAGTTCCCATCAGTATTGTGTCTTTCCTGCGTCAAGCTGACCTATCAGGATGGATTGTGATTGCACCTGCGACAGCTTGGGTAGCGATTTTGGTGGGCGGAGGATTAGCTTGGATTTGGATCGATCTAGGCTTAAGTGATGAAAGATTTGGCAAGTTGTCGAAAGGGATTACTGCTAGAGAAAAAAAGCTGGAGACTAATCCCAATAAGGATGCAACCCCAGAACAAGAAACTGCTTGGTCAGGTGCAACTCAAGGCAGTTTCTTACTGGCGATGACCCTCGGCAATACTGCTTTTATGGGATATCCCGTTAGTCTTGCCCTAGTCGGACCACAATATTTTGCTTGGTCGCTATTTTACGATCTGATCGGCTCCACGATCGCCGCCTATTCCGTCGGGATCGCTCTGGCTAGTCGTTTTGGCAGCATCTCTGGCAGCCAAAAAAAGCCGAATCCATTTATATCAATGGCTAAAACACCTGCACTATGGAGCTTGCCAATCGGTGTAGGGATGCGATTTGTCCCTTTGCCTACGGTAATTTCGGCTGGGATGAGTACGATCGCATGGACAACGGTAACTTTGTCATTGGTGATGATCGGGATGCAGCTAAGTCAGTTAAAAACCCTGCGTAATGTCAAAAAAGCCTTGACTTGTCTATCGATCAAGATGTTGCTTACTCCACTTGTGGTTGGCACAGGGCTGATGTTTTTTGGCGTGACGGGAGAACCACGTATGGCGATGGTTTTACAAATGGCAATGCCACCCGCCTTTTCGACTCTTGTAATTGCCCAAGCTTACAATCTCGATCGTGATCTGACTGTTACTACTCTAGCTTTTGGAGTAGTTCTCTTACTATTCACGATACCAATTTGGTTATGGCTATTTTCTTAGAAATCCTAATTCAAGAAATATTTGTGTTACCTAATCTTTACATGAAAAACAGTTGAATATATCAGCCATAGTTGTGTAGACTTACTGAGAAATTCTTGTCAAAATCAAAAAGTCAACCTAGGAGCTAATCACGATATGCCTAAGCTACTGATCACTACTTCGTCTTTTGATGTTAAAAACAATCTCATATTGCAAAATCTGCAAGATCAAGGCTTTGAGATTGTTTTAAATCCTTATGGTAGAAAGCTGAAAGAACCAGAGGTTTTAGAACTTCTTAGTGGTGATGTCGTTGGTATGATTGCAGGAGTTGAGCCTCTAACTCGGAATGTTTTAAACGCAACTAAATCTCTAAAGGTAATTTCGCGATGTGGAATTGGAACCGATAGTGTTGATTTGGTCACGGCTGAAGAATTGAGGATTCCCGTGCATATTACTCCGACAGCCCCTGTAATTGCTGTGGCTGAGCTTGCCGTGAGCCTGATCCTTTCCTTGTTAAGGCGCACCTCAGAAGCCGATCGCACTTTGCGAGAAGGAGAATGGAATCCTTTGATGGGTAGACTACTTGCCTCACAAGTAGTGGGACTGTTGGGCTATGGAAGAGTTGGCAA
The DNA here is from genome assembly GCA_043755885.1 of Pseudanabaena sp. Taxonomy (GTDB): domain Bacteria; phylum Cyanobacteriota; class Cyanobacteriia; order Pseudanabaenales; family Pseudanabaenaceae; genus Pseudanabaena. Next base: position 2,600 of record JAYUSC010000530.1, read on the forward strand.
TCGGGTCGGACAGATTTTGAAGGCTTTTGGCGCAAAAAGAGTCGCCTATGACATTTTTCGGGATGATTCGCTATTCGCAGATACAGTTTGTATAAAATCTTTAGATGAATTTATTGCCCGTTCGAATGTAATCACGCTGCATATTCCCTACAACAAAGACAATCATCATTTAGTTGATCGCGACTTTATCAATAAGATGCAAGCTGGCAGCATTTTAATCAATACTTCTAGAGGTGGGCTGGTTGACGAACAGGCTTTGTACGACGCGCTAGTCTCTGGGCATCTGGCAGGGGCAGCCCTTGATGTGTTTGAAGAGGAGCCATATTCTGGTCAACTCTGTAACTTGCCTCAGGTTATTTTGACACCCCATATGGGTTCTTACGCTAAGGAAGCCAGAGTCCAGATGGAGCAGGAAGCGGCTCAAAATCTATTTGATAGCCTTGTAAATTTAGGCTTAGCCGAGTGAGCAGGAATGTATCATGACTAAAAAATATGATGCGATCGTATTTGATTTTGATGGAGTCCTAGTTGAGTCTGTGGATGTCAAAACTCAAGCTTTTGGGGCTTTGTATGCTGAATATGGCGATCGCATTGTGGAACAGGTAAAAGCCTATCATTTGCTGCATGGAGGAGTATCGCGATTTGAAAAGTTTCGTTACTATCATAAAGTTTTGCTTGGTAAAAACTTAACTCAAGAAGAGGAGGTGAAGCTAGGCGATCGCTTTTCGCAATATGTCGAGGATGCGGTGGTTGATGCGGTTTATGTGTCAGGAGCCTATGAGCTTTTAGAAAACAATTATCAGTCCACGCCCCTATTTGTGGCTTCAGGAACTCCTGATCAAGAGTTGAAACGCATTGTCTCACGGCGAAATATGGCGCATTATTTTGTATCTGTGCATGGTTCTCCAGCTAAAAAAGGAGCTATTATCCAAGATATTTTGTCGAAATATGGGTTCCCGCCTGATCGCGTATTGATGGTTGGCGATGCGATCGCAGATTATGAAGGTGCGATCGCAGCGGGTGTAAAATTTGTAGGCAGGGTGCTGCAATATCCTGAAACTGATCCCTTCCCAATAGGGACTGTAGTTCGGCAAGACTTAGTTGAACTCGTAATATAAAACCCATTGCGGGGCTTCGCCCTGCGACCCTCTGCTGTAGTGCGTTTGTTCGACAATTGCTGTAAAATTTCCAGTTTTGATGTGTTTCTTAATCTTAAAAATCTATGCGTCGTCGTCAGTTTAATCAGTTATCTCTATCTTTAGCAGGTTTGGGTTTGGCAGCCTGTAGTGATGCCTCTGTCTTAAATTATCGGGTTCCTGAAAAAAATTCTAAGTTTCGGGTTTGGTGGATTCAAAGCTTCTATCCTGCGGAAACAGAGGCGCTTTCGCAAATTGTTTCTGAGTGGGAAAAAAAGAATAATGCTAAGGTGGAAATCACTTTCTATAATGATGGATCGGTGAATCGTGATGCTGAAAATGCGCTTGATAATGGCAATCCTCCCGATATCTTATTTAGTAATACTGCCGAGTTTGCGCTCTATCCGAAATTAGCTTGGCAAAATAAATTAGTAGATGTTTCTGATGTTGTCGAACCTGTTAAAAATTTATTTAGCCCGATCGCTCTTAAAGCTGTCGCCTATAAAAACAGTCAAAACCCTAATCCTGCTTACTACGCTGTCCCGATCGCGCAACTAGCTGCTGGCCTGCATTATTGGCGGGATACGCTTGCAGATGTGGGGCTGAGTGATACCAATATTCCTAAGGATTGGAATGGATTTTGGGCTTTTTGGGAAACGGCTCAAGACCGCGCTAATAATAAAGGCAAAAAAGACATCTATGGGATCGGTTTACCAATGTCTACCGAGGCTACAGACGTGATCTTCATGTTTGAGCAATTCCTGACGGCTTATGGAGTACAGCTACTAGATGAGAATGGGCAACTAAAAGCTGAGAATCCCCAAAATCGCCAAGGTATTATCGCCGCATTGACAAAATATGCTGGCTTCTATCAGAGCAAGCATGTACCTCCTACGGCTTTGCAATGGACAGATGCCGACAACAATCAGGTATTTCTTAGCCGTAATTCATTCATGACGGCAAACCCAGGCTTATCTATTCCAGCCTCCCAGCAGTTTGATCAAGAGGTCTACAACAAAAAATTAGTGACTACAGAATGGCCACTTGCTCCAGACGGCAATACTCTTAGCCATTTAGTAGCGGTAAAACAAGCCGTTGTATTTGCAGCCCCAAATGGTAAAGAAACAAAGGATGATGTTGCGAAAGAACAAGCAAGACAGGCTCTTGCTAAAAGTTTGTTGTCCCACATTATCCGGCCTGATAATTTGCTCACCTATTTGAAAGGAGCAGGAGGAAGGTATTTCCCGACGATGCCAAAATTATTAGAAGATCCTTATTACAAGGATTCCAAAGATCCACATATTTTGGCAGCCACTAAGCAATTTCAGACTACAAGTTCTTTTTATACAGCCCAAAATCCTGCTTATTCAGAAGTGGGCGCTCAAAAAATATGGGGACAAGCGATCAAGTCAGTGGCTTCAGGCAAAAATTCACCTGAACAAGCAGCCGATATTGCGATCGCCCAAATCAAGACTATTTTCACTGATTGGAAATAATCAAAAGGCATGATAGGCGGCTCGAAGTGCCGCCTATCATGCCTTTCAGACAACTGTTGTTAGTTAAGAGAGTATAAAAGATGATCAACCAATTTAAGAAACGCCTGCTACTACAACTTGTGGCATATTTTTCGGTTCTGTCGATTGTCACAGTTTTAGTCGTCGCGTTAAGTGCCAATACTCGCAGTCGTGATGCGCTTAAAAAATCGGTAATTGACCGATTAGCCGTGGCAACATCGCTCAAAGAATCGCAGGTTAACCAATGGGTTGATAATCAGCGCCGTGATGTAATTTTGATGACACAGTTACCAGATTTGATCCTCAATTCTGAAGTAACTTTCACGAAAGATCGAGAATCTCCAGAATTTAAAGCTGCCGTAGACTCTCTGCAAAAGTTTATGGCGGATGTATCCGCAGTAAAACCAAATATTCGCCAGATTTCGATCCTGACCAATAACGGAATTACGATTGTTTCGACAGACAAACAAAAAGAAGGCAAATACCAACCGCTCGGAAATACCACTACTTACTTTACGCGCGACCAATCACGGATCATTGTGCCTAATTTCTATATCTCGCCAATCTCTGGTAAGGCGGCGATGACTTTTGCGGCTCCTTTAACTAATAAATTGGGCGATCGCATTGGGGTTGTAGCAGTTGATCTAGATCTGCAAGGGGTGGATGACATTATTCGGGAACGTACAGGACTAGGTGCTAGCGGTGAAACCTATTTGGTGGGAAGATTAGCGACTAGAAATGTCCTGATTTCAGGAGCGGGAGGAGCCGATAAACAGGATCTTGCCAAAGATATTAAAAGTGATGGTATTGCTGCGGCTGCTTTAGGAAAAGATGGCGAAGGGCTATATAAAAACTATAAAACTACACCTGTATTAGGAAGTTATATTTGGATTGACAACCTCAATCTGGCTTTGCTTGCCGAAATATCGCAAGCTGAAGCTTTTGAGCCAGCAGATCGCCTTGCTCGTGATATTTTGCTGATTGGATTAAGTTCCGCAGGTATTTTATTAACGGCGGTGTACTTAATTGCGCGACGAATTTCTCAGCCAATTTTAGCGATCGCAGATGCCGCTAACCAAGTTTCTGGTGGTAATCTTGATTCGCAAGCACCTGTATTGACTGAAGATGAAATTGGGATTTTAGCGATCGCATTTAATCAGATGACCTCACAGCTTAGAGCTTCAGGGGAACAGTTAGCTGATTATAGCCGTACTCTAGAGCAGAAAGTCGAACAGCGCACCAGTGAGATCAAAGCGATTATTGATAACATGGTCGATGGCTTGGTGGTGGTTAATGATGAAGATCAGATTACGCAGTTCAATCCAGCCCTTGCAGGCATGATTGGAGTTGGCAGTAAGGTGATCTCTACGGCTGAGAGTTATCGAGACATATTTAAGGCTGAGGAAATCACCAATCTCGTTGCAAGTACGAGGGAGAATCCGCGACAAGTCTTTAGTGAAGAGTTTTCTCTACCCGAACGCCGTACTGGGAAAGCAGTGGCAACTTCGATCTTTAGGGAATCTGAAGGAGTGGATACATCTGACTTAGAAATGAATTATTTAGGTACTGTAATCCTAATTCGTGATATTACGGCTGAGAAAGAAGTAGATCGGATGAAAACAGACTTCATCTCAACGGTGTCCCATGAATTGAGAACGCCACTCACCTCGGTATTAGGCTTTGCGAAATTGATTCAGAAAAAACTAGAAGAATCGATATTTCCCATGATTCAGACCGATGACAAGAAAGTAAATCGCAGTATCCGTCAAGTCACTGAGAACATTGAGATTATCGTGTCTGAGGGAACACGCCTCACCAAATTAATTAACGAAGTTCTCGATGTCGCCAAAATAGAAGCAGGTAAAATGCAATGGAATATGGAGCCGTTAGCAATTACGGAAGTAATTGATCGAGCTTTTTCGGCAACTTCAGCGCTGTTTGAGCAGAAATCATTAACGCCAGTAAGAGAGATTGAATCTGATTTACCTAATGTCCTTGGTGATAAGGATCGCTTGATTCAAGTCGTAATCAACTTAATTTCCAACGCGGTGAAGTTTACAGATCAGGGAAGTATCACTTGTCGGGTTAGGCAAGATGGTCAATCAATTATGGTCAGTATTGTTGATCAAGGTGTTGGTATTT
>JAYUSC010000531.1:0-7378 GCA_043755885.1 Pseudanabaena sp.
CGGGCTACGCCCGCCGCCACATTTTTGGGTTTTATTATTTCTTGTAAGTCCCTTATCGCAATTTGTCATCAGAAATCGCAATGGGATGACTCAAATCTAGATCAAGAGGATTTTTGGCAAGTTTACCGATCGCAATACCAGTAATCGGATGAATCCAGTCGGGGGCAATCTCGGCGAGGGGTAATAATACAAAAGCGCGATCGCACATACGTGGATGCGGGATCACTAATTCGGGAGTATCAATCTTGCGATCGCCATAGAGTAATAAATCTAAGTCGAGAGTTCTGGCTCCCCAACGTTCGCGGCGTTCGCGACCAAACATTTGTTCTGTATCGAAAAGTGATTGCAAAAGTTGCAACGGCTGAAGACTAGTTCTTAGAATTGCACAACCATTGATATAGTCGGGTTGTGGGGCTGAATTTGGCAAAGTAATCGCCTTCGTGCGATACCAACGCGAAACACAAATTATCTCAATTTCACTAAGACTTGCGAGTTGCGCGATCGCAGAACGGACAATTTTTTCGGAGTCACCTATTTCACTGCTCAGGTTACTACCTAATGCGATCGCGCAAAGCTCAGTCATGGATTTTTAGCAAATAACAATAAAGACGCTGCATGGCAGCGTCTTTATTGAATTATACGGGAGTCGCTTGCGTTGTGCGATAAAGCTTCGCACCCACATTGCGTAGCTTTTCTTCGATGCGATCGTAACCGCGATCGAGGTGATGCAAGCCCATGACCGTTGTTTCGCCATCGGCGGCTAGGGCGGCGATTACCAGTGCGGCACTTGCGCGTAAATCGGTCGCCATCACAGGAGCGCCCGATAACTGCGGTACGCCAGTTACGACGGCAACATTATTTTTGAGACGAATATTTGCGCCCATGCGATTGAGTTCGGCAACATGCTGCAAACGGTTTTCAAATACAGTTTCGGTAACAACGCCATTGCCTTCGCAAATGGTCAGCAAAGCCATAAACTGCGCCTGCATATCGGTGGGGAATCCCGGATAGGGCAAGGTTTCGATATCGACAGCCCGATAGTCATCGCCACCAATAACCGTGATCATATTGTCAGAATCTTGACGCACAGTCACACCGATATCTTGCAGTTTAGAAATCGCGGCGGTAAGGTGTGCAGGGATTACAGGCGACATCGATAAAGTCGATCGCGTAATCGCCGCAGCCACCATGAAAGTCGCCGCTTCTACGCGATCGGGAATCGCAGTGAAATCAGCAAAATGCAGCTTTTCGACACCATCAATGATGATCGTACTTGTGCCAGCGCCCCTAATCTTTGCGCCCATCGCCATACAGAGATCGGCGAGATCGACGACTTCAGGTTCCAACGCCGCATTCTCGATCACGGTTTGCCCTTCAGCAAGGGTCGCCGCCATCATCAAGGTTTCGGTCGCACCGACGCTAGGATAGTCAAGATAAATTTTTGCACCTTGCAAACGACCATTTTTACTCATAGCATGGGCATGGACTACACCATGCTCGATCTGCACAAATGCGCCTAGAGACTGCAAACCGCGGACATGTAGCTCCACAGGACGCGCCCCGATCGCACAGCCACCAGGGAGAGGGATTTTTGCTGATCCGAGTCTTGCCAAGAGTGAGCCAACGGCAAAGAAACTCGCTCTCATCTTACTTACCAATTCATAAGGCGCAGAGTTGGTGGTCAAGTTGCTGGTATCGAGATCGAGAACTTCGCCATTGCGGGAAATTTTGACACCGAGGGTTTCGAGAATGTCGCTCATACGCTGCACATCAGCGAGGTTAGGGACATTCCGAATACGGCATCCTTCTGACGATAAAAGGGTTCCTGCCATGAGGGCAAGGATCGAATTTTTTGCGCCGCTAATGGGGACATGTCCAGATAATTTTGCTTTGCCCATGATGCGGAGGACAGGGGCGTTAGGTTCGAGTTGCGCCATTTCAGAAGATTCGAGCGTGGTTAAGTCGATAGGCTCAATGATTTGTGAAGCAATTTGTGAATCATGACCGAGATCCATCGTCGATTGCATAGGCTGTAGATTGTTAGTTGTAGTTGTACTGGTTGTATAAACGATCGCCTTGTCCTCCTCACATCAAAAATAACGTAGCCAAAAGTTTAACGGAGTATATCCGATAAATTGTTAACTTTTGTACGCTAAGTGTATTTACTCATTATTAATGATTGAGCCGTATATGGCTACCAAAAGATGAAACCTTATCAAAATATCCCGATCGCAGATTGCAATGAGCCGCTAGTCGCAATTCCTGAGCATATATTTAAAATCAATCCGCATCCATATATGTCATTGGGCGCACCCTACTGCGATCGCAATCCTTTTTTTGTACGTCAAGGAATTTTAGAAAGATTACAAAAATCTCAAGCCTATTTACAAACAATTTGCCCCAATTACCAAATTGCGATTTTTGATGCTTATCGCCCAATTCCTGTGCAGCAATTTATGGTGGACTATAGTTTCGCGCAGCTAGCCGAAAGTAAGGGATTAGCCGCAAAAAATCTCACTGATGAGCAGAAAAATTCATTGATGGCGGAAGTGCTGAAATTTTGGGCGATTCCTAGTCACGATCCGAAAAGTCCGCCGCCGCATAGTACGGGTGCGGCGATCGATGTCACTTTATTTGGTGCCGAGCTTCAAGAAATTAATATGGGTTCGCCAATTGATGAAATTAGCGATCGCTCTTTGCCCGATTATTTTGCCACTTTTCGTAATTCTCAAGCAGTAGTGTTTAATTGCGATCGCAATTTATTAAATCAAGTAATGACCCATAGTGGATTCCAGCGACATCCTAATGAATGGTGGCACTTTTCCTATGGCGATCAACTTTGGGCATGGATTAGCAATGAGAAACTCGCGATTTATGGAGGAGCGCTTTAATTGTCGATGATGATGCTAAATTTAGTATAAAATAATTCTCTATGGCAAAAGATTTATATCACGATCTTGTTAAACGCGCACTGAAAAAAGATGGATGGGAAATAACTCACGATCCATACGAATTGCGTGTAGGTGGTGTGGAAATGTATGTAGATATTGGGGCTGAACAGATTATTGGCGCTGATAGAGGGAATGATAAAATTGCGGTTGAAGTAAAAAGCTTTATTAACCCCTCAAGAATTTCTGACTTTCACTTAGCACATGGACAATTTTTAGATTATCGATATGCTTTAGAAGATGTAGAACCAGATAGGGTTTTATATTTGGCTGTACCTCATTTTGTCTATCGCACCTTTTTTAATCTAGCCTTTATTAATAGAGTTATACAGCGAAGTCAATTGAATCTTTTGGTTTATGACTTAGATAAGGAGAGCATTGAACAATGGATAAAGTAGTTATATATAGGCAATATATTCAACAGCTAATGCAGGCAAGAGCAGATCGTTCTATGCGATCATCAAAGGAAGTTGAGGCTCAGACGATTTTTGATGTAGAGCATGACCATTATCAACTAGTCTATGTGGGTTGGAAACGTAATGATATAAGAGATTACGGATGTTTACTGCATCTGGATATTAAGGATGGAAAGATTTGGATTCAATATGATGGTACTGAAGGTGGTATTGCCTACGAGTTAGTGAAATTAGGTGTACCTAACCAAGATATAGTTTTAGGCTTTCAACCTGCTAGAGTTCGTTCTGCAACTGAGTTTGCTGTAGGTTAGTAACGTGCCGAGAATTGTGAAACTACCCTTGTTTGAATATGACTTGAGTAATGGTTTTAATTGGACAGATCGAGAGCAAGAGGCGATCGCATAGTCATCTCATGGTTAAACCCATCTGCGATCGCTTCTAGCCTACCTCTGTTTAAAATTACGATTTGACGATATGTTAGGATAAAAATTAGTTGAATTTAAGGAGTTGAAATGGGTTGGAACTAGAGTTTGAGTGGGATGAGCGAAAAGATAAAGCAAATCAAATAAAACATGGCGTTTCTTTTGAAGAGGCTGCTACTGTATTTGATGATCCATTATCTCTAAATTTTGATGATCCTGAGCATTCTAGAGGAGAAGAGCGCTATATCATATTAGGCTTATCAAATCAAAGTAGACTTCTGTTTGTATCTCATACGGATCGCAATAATAAGATTCGTTTAATTAGTGCAAGATTGCTTACACCAAAGGAGAGAAGATATTATGAGCGATGAAATTCAATATGAATTAGAAGATGATTTACGGGAAGAATATGATTTAACTGAGCTTAAAAATTCTGTTCGGGGCAAGTATTATCAACAGTATCGAAAAGGACACAGTGTTACTATTCATCATGAAGACGGTACAACTACTGTAGAACATTTCTCTCCACAAGATGATTTAATTATTCTCGATCCTGATATCAAAATATATTTTCCCGATTCAGAATCGGTCAATTCTACTTTAAGAAGTTTAATCAAATTAATTCCTCGTTAGAAACTAAAGTGTTTTGACAGGGCGATCGCCTTGTCATTTCATGATTAAGTACATAGGTGATCGCTAAATCTTTACCCGCTATATTCATCGGCTATTCGATAGGATATAAGATGGTAAATGTAGCTTACTAAAACATTGTTATGAATGAACTGCTATCAGTTACTTTCGATGGGTCGGTGCTTACACCAGATCAGCCGCTTAAACTTGAGCGAAATAGGCGCTATTTAATCACAATTGTTCCTGAACAAGTGGTTCCTGTTCAGAATGCTTGGGATTTATTAGAGAATTTGACGGGAACGGTTGAGGCTCCTGAAGATTGGTCGGTCAAATATAAAGGTATTGCGTCAAGTATAGTGGGTATTGCGAAGACTGATGCGCCTGCACCTACGGATGAAGAGGTTAAATCTATTTTAGAAACAAGGCTCTTGCAGAAGTAATGAAGGTCTTATTTGATACGAATGTTTTACTAGATGCGGTGTTGGCTCGTGTTCCGTTTGTCGAGAATGCTGCATATCTTTTAGAGTCTGTGGAACTAGGGAAGATTCAAGGGTTTATCTCGGCTACGACTGTTACGGATATTCACTATTTGGTAAAGCGTCATACTAAAAGCACAGAAATAGCGATCGCTACGATCTCGAAGTTATTGATTTTAATGGAAATTTGTGCGGTGGATCGTGGGGTAATCCAACAAGCGGTGAATTTGGGGTTGTCTGATTTTGAGGATGCTGTGCAGGTTGCGGCGGCAATGAGGGCAAGTTTAGATGCGATCGTTACTCGTGATGTTGCGGGTTTTGTTGGCTCTCCAGTTCCGATTATGTCGCCTGATGAACTGGTGAAGCAGCTAAGTTAAATCATTGTTGTAAGCTTGTTAAAGGCGATCGCCTAGTCATCTCATGGTTAAGGAAAAGAAGTTCTTAGAGTACTGGATATTTCCCAATACTAATGAGTTGTTCACGTTCGATAACACGTTCCTGAAGGTTAAATTGAAGAATTTTAGCAGTTACACGTCCTTCAGGAGTGAGTGGGAGAATGTTTCCTCCTTCTAGGCGAAAGTGATCTGACCACTGCTGAATACGAGGATTAAAAAATGGGGTTAGCTGCTTTGTTTCAGGATCAATGGAAGCGAGGTCAGTACCTTTGAAACGATTGCAACAAGGGCAAGCTAAAGCTAGGTTTTCAGCTTCGGTGATGCCATCGTGTTTTTCAGCAATGATATGTTCTATTTCAAAAGTAAAGAACGAAGCTGCTTGAGGATATCGACAATACTCGCACTTTTCTTCAGCGCGTTGGGTGACTAGCCGACGCAGGGGAACTGATACATAGCTCATGCTGATTTCTGTAATTGTTTATATGCATGGGCTTTAGCTAATCTTACCCAATGCTCTAAGAGTAAATAGCGATCAAGTTCGGCTTCTTGGGTTCGGGAGAGGCTTCCAGATTTGTTGCGTTCGAGTAGTTCGCTCATCCGCGCTTGTAAGGCAGGTGTGGGAAGGATGGCGAGGATTGCTTCAGGACTGGGTTGACTTGCCAGAAGTTCGACAATTTGGCGATCGTCTTGGTAAGAGATTGTTTCTGTACTAGGAATGTCTTGAAGTAATCGATCTAAGGTTTCAGGGAGTTGATCGCCCAGTCGTTGTAGTTTTTCGCCGAGGCGATCGGGGACTTCTAGGATAATTTGCATTGGCTATGATTTGAGCAATGTGAGTTGTGCTTATTGTAGCAAGCTTGTTGTGGGTGATCGCTAACTAATTCTATAGTTCAATCAATCCTAAGCTAATTTGAATTGCATTATCCACATATCCCATGAGGTGATCGGAGACTACACCCATTCTTTTGACTAAGCGTTGTTTATCAATGGAACGAATCTGATTGAGAAGTACTACAGATGTCACGGTTAGTCCACCTTCGGGGGGATTGATTAAAACTTCTATGGGATATGTCTCAGGGTCGAATTGGGATGTGATGGCAGCAACGATGGTAATGGGGCTGTATTGATTGGAAATATCATTTTGGAGAATGAGAGCAGGTCTAGTTTTCTGAATTTCTGAGCCAACTGTAGGGTCAAAGTTAACCAAATAGATTTCGCCTCTCTTGGGAAATTCTATTTTTCGTTTTGCCATGATTCCTCATCGATATTAAACCAGTCTTGAGTAATGCCTAAGTCTCGATCTGCGCGACGTAATGCGCCCTGTTTGAGCTTTTCCCGTAGATTTTTCTTGGCTTCGGCGTTGATGTAGTACTTAACGGCTTGGTCAATGAAGTGACTGCGATCGCCTTTTGGTGCGATGCGATCGAGTAGCTGTAGTGTTTCGTTGGGTAATGTGATGTTAATGCGTTGATACATATATGGGTACACATTGGCTATGTGTATCATATTAACTCATATTGCTGGCTAAGAGTATAGGCGATCGCTAAATCTATATTTGACTTGTTATATAAAAATTTGTATAATTTACTGGCATTTAGATATATGTAAAAAACTATGTCAATCAAGTTTTACGAAAGTCCGTTTCATGCGATCGATGAGCCTGAAGTCGCTAGTAAGTCAGTTTTGAAGGCTGACTTGACGATTATGATTCGAGACATAATTGAGAATAGAGGTTGGACACAAAAGGAAGCGGCTGAAAGGTTGGCGGTTACTCAGCCGCGTGTGTCGGGCATTGTGAATGGAAAAATTGATAAGTTTACTTTGGATATGCTTTTTTCAATGTTAGATAAGCTTGGATTCAGGACTGAGTTTACTTTTAGCAGTTTAGAAAGTGCTTCTATTAAGATTCAAACTAGGAATTTAGCTAAAGTCGCTTAGGAAGTTTTTAGAGATTTCTGAGTATTAAGAAGACGATCGCCTCTTACTTGTTGACAGGTTTATGAGTATGGCGATCGCTTCTAGCCTATTTCTCTTTAGGGACTTGCGAAAAAATAAAGTACCAATCCAGATTTTTCAGAATGAGTGGGGCGG